>CABYJS010000039.1 GCA_902519375.1 uncultured Pelagibacteraceae bacterium | reverse complement strand
TAATTTTTTTCGTCTACCAGATATAGTTGTTCTTAAAGAACAAAAATAGACTAAAACATGACCGAATCGGAGGACAAAAAGTTCTCATTTTACTATTTTACTTTTAAAATTTTCCAAACACCAGAAGCCGAAGTAATAATTTTATCGTTGCATTTTAATTCACAAAATAAAAATACCAACGTTTTTGTTTTTTTTAAAATTTTCACACAACCAACTATTTCATCACCAATTTTAGATGCACCAATAAATTTTAAGTCTAATGAGATAGTTACACACGGTGCATTGTCAGCAGTTCTATGTGCTGCAGTTCCAGCACCTGCATCTATAAGTGCTGATAAATAACCTCCATGGGTTATGCCAGCAGCATTTAAATGATTTTCACTTATAGTAGACTTGAATTCATATTCAGTATTAGAAATATTTTTAAACATAACGCCACCATTATGTTTCATAAAACCTGGCTTCAAACTAATTTGTTCAAATTTATCAGACATAATTTTTTATAGTATAAAACTTAGAATTAATAAAATAATAAAAATAAAAATAAAGAAATATATTACAGATTCCTGAAGAGAAGCCTTTATTAACCATTTAAACATATTTGCTCCTATATAATTGGTGCGCCTGCTAGGAGTCGAACCCAGAACCTCCTGGTCCGTAGCCAAGCGCTCTATCCAGTTGAGCTACAGGCGCATTTTAATTTTATTTATTATAGTATATTTATTTTTAGTGTATTTTAATGATAAAACAATTTTAAAATTTTATGATTGATAAATCTAAAGAAGTAGTAATTGTAGCAGCAGTAAGAACGCCAATTGGCAGCTATAAAGGTTCATTAAAAAATATAAAGGCCGATCAACTTGGTTCAATAGTTATTAACGAAGTTTTAAAAAAATCAAAATTTAACAAAGAAGAAATTGATGAAGTAATTATGGGTCAAGTATTAACTACAGGGGGAGGCCAAAATCCTGCAAGACAAGCAGCAATCAATGCTGGTTTACCTGTCTCGAAACCTGCTCATATAGTTAATCAAGTTTGTGGGTCTGGACTTAGAGCTGTCGTATCAGGTTATCAATCTATAAAATTGGGGGAGGTAAAGAATGTGATCTCCGGTGGTCAAGAAAATATGTCCATTGCACCTCATTCAATTTTTTATAGAGATAAAAAAGAATTTGTAGAAAAAAAACTAGTAGATACAATGATTAATGATGGTTTGATTGATGCTTTTAATAATTACCATATGGGTGTAACAGCTGAAAATGTTGCTCAAAAATTTCATATAACAAGAGAACAACAAGATGAGTTTGCACTAAATTCTCAAAGAAAAACAGAAATTGCTATAAATAATAATAGATTTAGTGATGAATTAGTAAAAATAAGTGATAGTGAAAATGTTTGTGATAAAGATGAACATCCAAGATTTGGACTTAAATTATCTGATTTGGAAAAATTAAAAACTGTTTTTAAAGAAAAAGGAACTGTTACAGCAGGAAATTCTTCAGGTATAAATGATGGGGCCGCAGCACTATTATTAACAAATTTAGAAGAGGCTGAAAAAAAATTAATTAAACCTTTAGCAAAGATAGTATCCTGGGCTTCAGTTGGAGTTGATCCTTCATTAATGGGTTTGGGACCCATAAAAGCTGTTAAAGAAGCTGTTAAAAAAGCAAAGTGGAATTTAAATGATGTTGATTTGTTTGAAATAAACGAAGCTTTTGCTGCTCAAAGTATTGCAGTTATCCAAGAATTAAAAATTGATAAAAAAAAAGTAAATGTAAATGGAGGAGCTATATCTTTAGGTCATCCTATAGGTGCATCAGGAGCAAGAATATTGGTTACCCTTTTACACGAAATGATAAAACAAAACAAAAATAAAGGATGTGCAACACTCTGTATTGGTGGTGGAATGGGTATAGCTTTGTGTGTCGAGAAAAGTTAAGAATTAATCTTTCCGTACTTCTCTTCTAACAAAATTTTTTGTATCCACGTTTTAGCATCTATATCAATACTAACTTTTGGTTTAATAAGCGTTTTCAATAACTTTTTTAACATTCTTACATGTTGTATTTAAAGAGTGTCAAAAAATTGTGCAGAATGTGTTAAAATTTGCAATTTACTGAGTTTTTATGGTGTATAAGACTTAAAGAGATGAGAGAAAA
>CABYJS010000038.1 GCA_902519375.1 uncultured Pelagibacteraceae bacterium | reverse complement strand
AAAGGAGTTAAAGGTGAAAATAGCCAAACAATCCCAAAATTAAACTTAATAAATGAAATCAAAAAACTTATCTCAAAAAATTCTTAAATCTGTAAAAACTAAAGGATTTAAGTACATAGAATTACCATCGGTAATTGAAACAAACCATATTGTACAAAGATCAGGTGAGAATTTTAGAAAATTTATTTTTTCATTTACTGATCAAAATGGAAATGAGCTGTGTTTACGTCCTGATTTAACAATAGTTTCATGCCTTAGGTATTTAGAAAATAGCCTCAAGAGAAAAGAAAAAATATTTTATACTGGTCAAGCATATAGAAAATCAAATAATAAAAAAGATTCGATAATTAGAAATCAAATAGGATTTGAAATTATTGGCTCAAAAAATGAAAAAAATGACGACAAAGAAATAATAAACACATCTTTAAATTCTTTAAAAAATTTAAAATATTCATCAGGAAAATTAACTCTTGGAAACGTAGAAATTTTTAATCTTTTAATATCAAAATTAGATATTCCAAAGAGGTGGAAATTGAGACTTTACAGACACTTTTGGAGAGAAGACTATTTTAATGATTTATTAAAAAGATTAGAAACAAATTCAGATGTGGATCCAACTATTGTTGAAATTGATAAAAAACGTTATTTGAAAATGTTAAAGGATGACAAATCATCAATTATAGCTGGCAGATCTATCAAAGAAATTTTAAATCGATTCGATAATAAGATTAAAGATCCAAGACGCGCAAGCAAAGGAAAAAATGTATCTAAAATTATTAAAGAGTTTTTAAAGATTAAATGTCCTATTAACAAAGCTGCTCAAGAATTAAATAAATTTTTTAGAAAATATCAAATAAATCTTGTGGTGGACCAAAAATATTTTCCCATCTCAAATAATAAAGTTTCAAAACTTAATGTAATTTTTTCAACTTCTTTTGGAAGACAACTTGAATATTATACAGGAATGGTTTTTAAAATTGATATTAGATCTAATAATAAGATTGAGAATATTATTAATGGAGGTAGATATGATCAACTAATCTCTGACCTAGGTTCTACAACACCGGTCCCAGCAGTAGGAGCTGCTTTGAACTTAAATAATTAATTATGAATGATGTAATTAACATAGGAGTTCCAAGTAAAGGAAGATTAAGGAAAGATGTTTTAAAGATTTTCAAAAAGAAAAAGTTGACTCTTGTTTCAGAAAGAGGGGAGAGAGATTTAATTGGCTCAATTAAGAATAAAAAAAATATCAAAATTTTATATTTACACGCAAGAGAAATTATCGAAAGACTAGGTGACAATTCTTTAGACGCTGGATTTTCAGGATTTGATTTATATAAAGAGAGTGAAATTAATAATCAAAAAAAGATTAGTGTTGTAAAAAAATATAATTTCGGAAAAGCTAATTTGGTTGTTGCTATTCCTGATCCATGGATTGACGTTCAAACAATAGCCGATCTTGAGGAAATTGCATTTGAATTTAGAGATAAAAAGAAAAAAAGATTAAGAGTTGCAACGAAATATCCAAATTTAACAAGAGAATTTTTATTTTCAAAAGGTGTTACTCAATTCAAGTTAATTGATAGTCTTGGAGCAACCGAAGCATATCCTTTTACTGGATCTGCAGAATTAATCACTGATATCAGTTCTACAGGTGAAACGTTAAAGGCTAATAATTTAAGAGTTTTAAAAGATGGTCAAATTTTAAAGTCCCAAGCATGTATCTTCACATCAAAGAAAAATCAAAAAAAAGGGGGATTAAAAAACTTAATTAAATCACTTTCCAAATAATTTATCCTTTATATAGATAATGATTATTTTTATAATATCTAAGTTTCTTAGTATTGCATAAAGAGCTACTAAAACTCCTATTACAAATATAATTTTTAAAATTAGATATAATTCCATAAAAAAACCTTATAATACAACTTACGAATCATGGACACAATTTTATTAACTATCGTAATTTTACTGCTAATAGCAACTTTAACAATTTTGTATTTAAATATTAGATCTAAACCAAAGGATGATAGCAAAGAGGCTGAAGAAATAGCAAATTTGAATACTGAAATAGTTCGACTAAAAGATAGTTTAAACACTACAATCAATACATCTTTAGGCTCAATGTCGACCTCATTTAATGCACTATCAACCGGTGTAACCAAAGACATGACTGAAGCTTTAACAAAGGTAGATGAGAAAGTTGGAAATTTTAATCAACAAGTACAACTGTTAAATCAAAGTCAAGAAGGAATTACTAAAATTTTAGCTGGTGTAAAAAAATATGGAACACTCGCGGAGTATTCTTTGGATGCTTTGATTAAAGATTTGTTACCAGTATCCCAATTTACGAAAAATGTTAAGATGAAAGAAGATACCAGTGAAAATGTAGAATTTGCAATCAAACTTCAAGGAGATGTATTAGTTCCAGTAGACTCACATTTTCCTGTAGAAAAATTTAAAGCAATCACTGATGCATATGAAGCTGATG
>CABYJS010000037.1 GCA_902519375.1 uncultured Pelagibacteraceae bacterium | reverse complement strand
GCTTTCTTTTCATTATACCTGGATATTTCTTAAATTGTCTTCTTACTTCAACCACTACAGCTCCTCCAGCTCTTCCTACAGCTTGCATGCCCATAGACCCAAATAAATAAGGAAGCATTCCCCCGATCAATAGACCAACTACGACGTAAGGGTTAGATAGATCAAAAGTAACTACTATACCCTCTAATTTTGATCCTGCTTCTTTTGAAAAATGTTTTATGTCTTCAGTATATGCCGCAAAAAGAACTAATGCACCTAATCCAGCAGATCCAATTGCATATCCTTTTGTAACTGCTTTTGTAGTGTTGCCAACAGCATCTAATGCATCTGTAGTTTTTCTTACATTTTTAGGTAATTTAGACATCTCTGCAATTCCTCCAGCATTATCAGTAACTGGACCATAAGCATCAAGAGCAACGACCATTCCAGCTAATGCTAACATAGTAGTGACTGCTATTGCTATTCCATAAAGTCCAGCTATGTGGTTAGTAAATAAAATCCCTGCAACTATTATTAATGCTGGAATTGCTGTAGCTTCTAATGAAATTGCTAATCCTTGTATTACGTTGGTTCCATGTCCAGTAGTAGATGAGCTCGCGACACTTCTAACTGGCCTGTAATTTGTTCCTGTATAATATTCTGTAACCCATATCAATAAACCTGTAATAATCAGTCCAATAACACCACAGTAGTATAAGCTTATACCTGTGAATGATTGATCGTTTAAATCATAATTTTTTTCTAAACCCAGCACATAGTCTGTTACTGGGTAAAGTATTATTAAAGATGCAACAGCTGAAACGACAAAACCTTTATATAAAGCATTCATAACATTTTTACTTTTACCAAGTTTAACAAAAAAAGTTCCTAGAATAGATGTTAAAATACATGCTCCACCAATTGTTAGAGGATAAATCATCATGGACATATCTCCAGGAAAGAAAATTGAAGATAAAACCATTGTAGCAACTATAGTAACAGCATAAGTTTCAAATAAATCAGCAGCCATACCTGCACAATCTCCAACATTATCTCCAACATTGTCAGCAATTACCGCGGGATTCCTTGGATCATCCTCTGGTATACCTGCTTCAACTTTACCAACTAAGTCTGCACCAACATCTGCCCCTTTTGTAAAAATCCCTCCACCTAATCTTGCAAAAATTGAAATTAATGAAGCTCCAAATCCTAATGCAACTAAAGCATTAACGATCTCTCTTTCATCAACATTTAGTTTTAAAAGTAAAAAATAATAAACAGCAATTGATAATAAAGCTAAACCTGCGACTAGCATTCCAGTTACAGCACCTGACTTAAATGCGACTGATAAACCATTTGCCAAACCTTTCCTTGAAGCCTCAGCTGTCCTAACATTTGCTTCAACTGAAACCAACATACCAACATAACCAGCTATACCAGATAAGGTTGCACCTATTAGATAACCTAAGCCAACTAAAGGACTAAAAGCAATACTAACAATAACTAATACAACAACACCAACAATTGCTATAGTTTTATATTGTCTAGCTAAATAAGCTTTTGCCCCAATTTGAATAGCAGAAGCAATTTCCTGCATTTTAGAATTACCTGCACTTGAGCTTAAAATATTTTTTCCAGTAAAATATCCATATATGATAGATAAAAGTCCAGCAGCAATAGTATACAAAAGAATAGTTTCAACAGTTGAGTTCATATTAATCTTAAATTAAGTTGTTGGTTTAATTATAAAAAGCGGACAATACAAAAAAAACTATAAAAGGCAATAAATAACTTTTAAAAGTTATGAAAATAACCTTTTTCTTTAATGGCAATTTTCTTCCCTTTTTGATCTATAATTTGAGATTTATAGGCATTAGAAGTAATTTTTCCTATTTTTGAAATTTTAATTCCCAATGATTTGGCAATTTTACTTATGATTCTAGTTTTGGATACACCGGCAGTAAATAAAATTTGATAGTCATCTCCTCTGGAAATAAAAGATTTAATCTTTTTTTTTTTTAAAAAAAGTAATTTTTCCAAATTTTTAGAAATAGGAATATTATTTAAATTGATAATATATGAAAGTTTTTGTTTATTAATAAGTTTCCCTAGGTCATCAATTAAACCATCAGAAATATCTATAGAGGTATTGGCAAATTTAAATAATTTTTTAGTCAATCTTAAATTTAATATAGGTTGATAATATTTATCTTCAAAATATTCTTTTAGAAACTTACTAACCTGATATTTTTTTTTCAAAATCTGTAATCCAGTAAAACTATCACCTAAATTACCAGTCACATAGATATCATCATTTAACTTCGCATTATTCCTGGATATTATTTTTTTGGAAAAACCAACTGAAACAACTGTAAAACTTAACCTTTTTGAAAAGACAGTATCACCTCCAGAAAGAGATATGTTATATTTTTTTTGTTCTTCTTTTAAAGATCTTGCAATCTTTTTTAAATTAGCTGATGAGAAAGATCTATTATTACCAGATCCTGAAATAAAATAATATTTAGGCACAACCCCTTTGCAAATAAGATCTGATATAGAAGATCTTATAATCTTTTTAATTACTAAATCTGGCTTTTTAAAATTAATAAAGTGCACACCCTCATTATAAGTATCTACACTAATGACCAAGTTTTTAGACTTATCAAAAAATACATCGTCATTTAAATTAAGTGAACTTTT
>CABYJS010000036.1 GCA_902519375.1 uncultured Pelagibacteraceae bacterium | reverse complement strand
TGGGGTCTACAGAAAACTAAAAATATCTAGAATTGCTTTAAGACAGCTGGGATTACAAGGAAAGATTCCAGGATTAGTTAAATCAAGTTGGTAGAAAGGAAAATATGAGTTTAAGTGACCCAATTGGAGACATGATTGCAAGAGTAAAAAATGCTCAAGCAAGAAACCATAAGAATGTTGAACTGCCTTCATCTAATTTTAAAATGAAGATTGCTGATATTTTGAAAAATGAGGGTTTTATAAAAGACTTCAAGATAAATTCTAAGGATAACAAATCTGTTCTTTTCTTAGAACTAAAATATCATTCAGGTAATCCTGTAATAAGTGCTTTTGAAAGAGTATCTAAACCAGGAAGAAGAATTTTTTCTAGTGTAAAAGGTTTGCCTAAAATTAATAACGGCTTAGGAATAGCAATAATTTCTACTCCAAAAGGTGTGATGACCGATATAGATGCCAGAAAACATCGTATCGGTGGTGAAATAATTTGTAAGGTATTTTAATGTCTAAAATTGGTAAAATAAATATTTCTATACCAGAAAAAGTTAAAGTTGCTCTGGCAGGTAACATTTTGAATATAGAGGGTCCTTTAGGAAAAAAATCTTTAAATATTGATTTAGATATTTTTAATTTAAATATAAAAGATGGAAAAGAAATTTCTATCCAACCCAAAAAAATTGATCAAAGTATCAAGAGACTATGGGGTATGAATAGAAGTTTGATAAACAACGCTGTTATAGGGTCAAGTAAAGGATATGAAAAAACTCTTGAGTTAATTGGAGTAGGATATAGAGCTGCTCTAAAAGGAAATCAGTTAAATCTGCAGTTGGGATACAGTCACGATATTAATTTTGATATACCTGAGGGTATAAAGATTATTGTGGAAAAGCAGACCACTTTAAAAATTGCAGGTGCGGACAAACAACAGGTTGGAGCAGTGGCATCTAAACTCAAAACCTTTAGGAAAATTGAACCTTATAAAGGTAAGGGAATTAGAGAAAAAGGTCAGTATGTTCTGAAAAAAGAAGGTAAGAAAAAATAATGAAATTAGATAGTAGTAAAAGAAAAAAATTTAGAGTTAGCAATAAGGTTAAAAAAGTTGCTTCAGCTGATAGATTTAGATTAAGTATATCTAGATCATCAAAAAATATCTCAGCACAAATAATTGATGATAGTAAGAACATAACCTTAATCTCAGCCTCTTCTATAGAAAAGGATATAAAATCTGGTTCTAAAGTAAATAAATCAGAATTGTCTAAGATAGTTGCAAAAAAATTAGCAAAAAAAGCTCTAGAAAAGAAAATAACAAAAATTTTTTTTGATAGAGGCCTTTATAAATATCATGGGAGAGTAAAAATTTTTGCTGAAACATTAAGAGAAAATGGAATGAAATTTTAATTATGGAAAACTTTAAAGATAAAAAGAAAGATGATATTTTGGAGAAGCTTGTTCATATTAACCGTATAACAAAAGTTGTTAAGGGTGGAAGAAGATTTGGTTTTTCAGCTTTGGTTGTAGTAGGAAATCAAGCTGGTAGAATTGGAATAGCACATGCTAAAGCAAAACAAGTCCCTGATGCTATTAAAAAAGCAAATGAAATGGCAAGAAGAAAATTAATTCATATCCCTTTAAGAGAAGGAAGAACAATTCATCACGATGTTAAAGCTAAAGATGGATCTGGAAGAATTATTTTAAGGGCTGCTTCAAAAGGGACTGGTATTATAGCTGGTGGACCAGTCAGAGCTGTTTGTGAAGTTTTAGGGGTAAAAGATATTGTTGCTAAGTCAATGGGTACCTCTAATGCACATAATGTTATTAGAGCTACAATGAAGGCTTTATTAAAACAAAATTCGCCAAAACAAATATCAAGTATAAGAAATAAAAAAATATCTGAGATAATAGAAAAAAGAGGATGATGATAAGTTTAAATAATAGAAGCAAAATCAATAAAACTAAAATCCGTGTCGGCAGGGGGATTGGCTCAGGTAAAGGAAAAACTTCTGGAAGAGGTGTCAAAGGTCAAAAATCAAGATCTGGTGTTGCTATTAAAAGCTTTGAGGGTGGTCAAATGCCCTTATACAGAAGATTACCTAAAAGAGGATTCAATTCTTTGATTAAAATAAATATAGCAATAATAAATTTAGATAAGATTCAATCTTACATTGACAAAAAAAAGATAAAAATAAGCGAAACTCTTAATTCAGACTTACTTAAAAAATTAAGTTTAATTAATAAGAATTCAGTAAAACTAAAAATTCTAGGCTCTGGAAATATTAAAGATAAAATAAATATTGAAGCCGACCTTGCGTCAAAATCAGCTATAGAAAAACTTGAAAAGGCAGGTGGATCTATACAAATTAAAAAATAATTACTATTTAAATGAGCACATCATCATCAAGTAATGATTTAAGAAATAGAATTATTTTCACAATAGCTATTCTTGCAGTTTATAGATTTGGTACTTTTGTACCATTACCTGGCATAGACCCAGAACAATTAAAAATTATGATGGAGGGTAATCAGAAAGGATTGCTAGGAATGTTCAATGTCTTTGCGGGTGGGGCAGTAAGCAGAATGGCTATTTTTGCCCTTGGTATTATGCCTTATATTTCTTCATCAATTATTGTTCAGTTATTGACTGGTGTTTCTGATTATTTTAAAAATTTAAAATCTCAAGGAGAGACTGGTAGATCAAAAATTACTCAAATAACAAGATATGGAACTGTTTTATTGGCAAC
>CABYJS010000035.1 GCA_902519375.1 uncultured Pelagibacteraceae bacterium | reverse complement strand
AGCAACTTTTTTTTATTTGTGAATTATCATTAAACCAAATACCAATATTCTTTCTATCTGCAAAAGTTTCAACTTTATAAAATCTTAAAGTATCAATAATAGTTTTTTCAATTATTGAAATAAATTTTCTTATATCTTTTTTTCTTTTTTTTAAATCTATGACAAAGTAACAAATCAATTGACCTGGACCATGGTAAGTAATTTTTCCACCTCTATTTGTTTTTAAAATTTTTATTGATTTATCAAGAATTTCATTTTCTTTGTAACTAGTCCCTGCAGTATAAATATCATTATGCTCTAAAACCCAAATTAATTCTCTGAAATTTTTTTCATGTATATCCAATAATCTCTTTTCCATGAGTTTTATTGCTTTCTCATATTTTACTGGTTTTTTGGACTTTTTGATCTCAATGCTCATTTAAAAATTGTAATCCTTATATTATGTATTAAAAGTTCCGACTGAATAATAGGAATTTTTATGACTTTAATAAAAAAAATCAAAGATAAAAAAGTCAATTTTGAGTTTAACAAGGAATATATAAAAGTCGTTACTGATAAAATTAGTAACAATGATGCTTTATTTATAACCAATTCCTTCAAAGAAATGCATCCAGCAGATGCTGCAGATATAATTGAACATTTAAGCCAAAATGATAGAGAAAATCTTATTAAGCTAAATAATTTTAAAATTGATCCAGAAGTTTTTATTGAGCTAAACGAGTCTATCCAAACTGAAATTATTAAATATCTTTCATCGGAAGCTATTGTGAGTATTTTAAAAAATCTAGAGTCAGATGATGCCATAGCTATTCTAGAAAACGTTGAAGAAAAAGATAAAAATGCGATATTGAGTTTGTTACCCCCTAAAGATCGTTTTGCCTTACTTGAAGGTCTAAGTTATCCAGAAGATAGTGCTGCCAGGATAATGCAAAGAGAGTTTACTGCTATTCCAAGTAATTGGTTAGTAGGACAAACAATTGATTATTTACGTGAAAATAAAGATTTGCCTGAAGAATTTCTAGAAATTTATATTGTAGATGAAAACTTTAAACCAGTTGGTACAGTCCCATCTTCAAAAGTTTTAAGAACTCCGAGAGAGTCTAAGATGTCTTCAATAATGGAAGACTCACCTTTTTTAGTTCCTGTCGATATGGATAGAGAAGAGGTGGGACACTTATTTGAAAATTACAATTTAAACTCAGCTTGTGTAGTTGATAAAAATGATAAATTAGTTGGAATGATTACATCTGATGACGTTCTAACAGTGCTTAAAGAAGAAGCTGAAGAAGATGCCCTAAGATTAGCAGGTGTTGGAGATGAAGAAATTACTGACGGTGTAATTACAAAAACTAAGAGAAGATTTAACTGGCTATTATTAAATCTTTTTACAGCCTTTTTAGCAACTTATTGTATTAGTCTATTTGGAGCAACTATTGAACAAATGGTAGTTTTGGCTTTTCTTATGCCAATAGTTGCATCTATGGGTGGTAATGCTGGAATGCAAACGCTCGCAGTTACAGTTAGAACACTTGCCACAAATGATTTAACAAAAAATAATTTTAATCAAAATATTTTAAAAGAATTTAATATAGGTATTTTGAATGGGATTATATTTGCATTGATAAGTGCACTAATAGTTCAACTTTGGTTTCAAGACTCTCAACTATCTTTAATTATTTCAATCTCAATGGTGCTAACAATGATAGTTGCCGGATTATTTGGAATATTAGTACCGGTTACTTTAAAAAAGATGAATATTGATCCAGCAATAGCTTCAAGTGTTTTTGTAACAACAATTACAGATGTAATAGGTTTTGTCTCATTCTTAGGTGTTGGAGCTTATTTTTTATAATTACTAAAAATTGTCAATTAATCTTACTTTATCAATAAAAAAAGCAACAAAGATTTTTGAATTTTTAATCTTATTTGATATCTTAAAGTTATGTGCATTTCTTAGTTCAAAATATTGAATTTTAACTTTAAATAACTTACTTAATTCACTTTTTTCTTTATCAAGAATTTGAGGAGTAACTTTGATTTTTTTAACTTTTTTTTTAAAAGCAATGACTTTTTGAGTGAATTTTTCAGCTTTGATAATTTGACTTTTTTTCAAAAGTATATTTCTTGAGGATAAAGCAAGTTTTCGCTTATTTCTTATAGTTTTACATTCAATAATTTTAGTCTGATATTTTCTTTCAATATTTTTTTTTACAAAATATAATTGTTGATAATCTTTTTCACCCATAAATATTTTTCTTGGTTTTATAATTTTTGTAAGTCGGTCCATGACATCAATTACTCCCTCAAAGTGACCTTTTCTAAATTTTGCACACATTATCTTCTCTTTTTTGTTTAATTTAATTTTAGCTTTCTTTTTTAAACCGTAAATATCTTGTGTTTTTGGTAAATATACAAAATTTACTTTCAATTTTTTTAAGATTGATAAATCTTTTTTTGAATTTCTTGGATAATTTTTATAATCATTTTTATTACTAAATTGAGTAGGGTTTACGTATATACTAACTAAAGTCTTTGAACATTGATTTTTAGATTTTTTAATTAGCGATATATGACCTTTATGAAGACTCCCCATAGTTGGTACAAAACCTAAATTTGAGACATTATATAATGCCTCATTTAAATCATTATTATTTAATAATTTTTTCATTTGTATAAAACATTTTAATAAGTAAAACATTTAAATGATTAAACAAGCAATTATTCCGCTAGCTGGCTTAGGTACGCGTTTGCTACCCCTAACAAGTGTTTTTGCAAAAGAACTTCTTCCAATAAATGGTAAACCTGGAATTGAAT
>CABYJS010000034.1 GCA_902519375.1 uncultured Pelagibacteraceae bacterium | reverse complement strand
GGTGTTTCCAGTTCTTATTAATATGTCAGGATCTGGAATATTTCTTGTTTGCAAATATCTAGTTAAATTTTTTTCATTAATCTTTTCATTATTTTTTTGTAGAATTTTAAATGCATTGATTAACTCAATTTTCGAACCATAATTTAATGCAAGATTAATTTGTAATTTACTGTTTTTTGATGTTTTTTTTTCAGATAAACTTAATAATTTGTTAAGCTTTAGTGAAAAATTTTTATTACCTATTATCTTTAGCTTTATATTTTGTTTGTGAAGCTCTTCTATTCTATTCGTTAAAAAATTTTCAAGTAAGTTAAATAAAAAATCTATTTCTTTTTTTGGTCTTTTCCAATTTTCTGTAGAAAATGCATATAATGTGAGAAATCTAATCCTATTTCTAATTGAAGCTTTGATTATTTTTTCTACTACATCTAAGCCAGCTTTATGACCTGCATTTCTTGATTTTTTATGCTTAATGCCCCATCTCCCATTACCATCCATGATAATGGCCACATGATTTAATGGGTTCATATTGTCATTATTTCTTTTTCTTTAGTAGAAACTTTTTCATCCACTATTGATATATGTTTGTCTGTAATATTTTGAACATTCTTTTCAAAACTTTTCTCTTCATCCTCACCAATTTCTTTTAATTTCAAAAGTTTTTTAAGTTCATCATTTGCATCTCTTCTAATATTTCTAATTGACACTTTACATTTTTCACCCATTGATTTAATTAATTTTTTAAGTTCTGTTCTTCTCTCTTCATTTAATTCAGGGATTGGTAATCTAATTAATTGACCATCAATTTGAGGATTTAAACCTAATTCAGATTTTTGAATTGCTGAGTCAATCAAGGCAACATTGTTCTGATCCCAAACTTGGATATTAATCATTCTAGGCTCTGGAGTTGTGATGCTTCCAATTTGATTAATTGGCATTTGTTGTCCATAAACATCTACTTTAACAAGATCAAGCATAGCAGCATTTGCTCTGCCAGTTCTTAATGTGGACAATTCTTTTGAAAAAACTTCAATGGCTTTATCCATTTTGAGGCTATGTGATTTTTCATCAAACATTTATTCCCCTATTTTAATTCTACTAAACTCCTTAATTTTTAAATCATTAACTGCAAGCTCTTTTAAAATATCCTGGACTTTTTTTTTGGGTTCCATAACCCATGCTTGTGTTAAAAGTGCATTTTCCTCTTTAAACTTGTTCATTTTACCTAAACTAATCTTTTTGGCTATCTCTTCTGGTTTACCTGAATTTTTGAGCTCTTCTGTTACTAATTCTAACTCTTTATCAATAATTTTCTTATCTATAAGACTAGGGTCTAGTGCTAAAGGATTAGATGCCGCTATATGCATTGATAATTGTTTTCCAAAAGTTTTGATTGTATCAGAATTATCTTTTGTTTCTAATGAAACAACTACCGCTAATTTAGCTAAATTATCTTTAACGATTGTATGTAAATATTGATAATTAATTGAAAGAGAATTACCAATCGTTATTGTTTTACCAATAGTTATCTTTTCTCCAATTTTTGCAATAAGAGCCACTAAATTATCTTCAACAGATTTACCGTTATTCATTATAGCTTTTTTCAAAACATCAATGTTTGAGTCATTTTGGTTATTGATTTCACTTAATTCTTTAACAAAATTAATAAAGTCATCATTTTTAGCAACAAAATCTGTTTCACAATTAACTTCAATAATTGATGTTTTCTTTTCGTCTCCACTAACAGCAACTACTCCATCTTTAGCATCTCTGGACATTTTTTTTGAAGCTTTTGAAATACCCTTAACTCTCAAGATTTCAACAGCTTTTTCTAGATCACCATTTGATTCTTTAATTGCTAAGTTACAATCTTTAAACCCTGCACCAGTAGCTTCTCTCAATTTTTTAACTTTTTCTATATCAGACATTTTAGTTCAGTTTTTTTTCCTTTTTATTCTTAGCAAATTTTTTATCTAACTTATCTCTGTCTATTTCTGAAACAGTTTTTATTTCTTTTTTGTTATCTTTTTTCAAGTCAGGTTTTTTTTGCTCATCGATTGAAGGAGCAGTTTTTTTGGCAAAAACAATTGTTTCCTTAATTAAACTACAATATAAATCTATAGATCTTCTAGCATCATCATTACCTGGTATTGGATAGTCAATTCCATCAGGATTAGAATTGCTGTCTAAGATTGCAATAATTGGAATGCCTAATTTAACAGATTCTTGAATTGCTAACGACTCATAGTTTGTATCTATTATAAATACCAAATCAGGTGTCTTTTTCATATCAGCTATACCACCTAAGGATCTTTGAAGTTTATCTTTTTTCACACTCATCTTAAGAAGTTCTTTTTTTGTAAATCCTCTATTTTCGGCAACAAGATCTGCTTCATATCTTTTCATCTTTTTTATAGATCCAGATATGGTTCCCCAATTTGTTAACATTCCACCCAGCCATCTATAGTTAACAAAATATTGATCTGTTTCTTTTGCTACTTCAGCAATGGCCTCTGAGGCCTGTTTTTTTGTAGAGACAAATAAAATTTTTCCGTTATTTGAAATTGTATTATAGATTTTTTCTAAAGCGATTTTAATTAATTCTAAAGTTTGTGTTAAATCTATAATATGTATTGAGTCTCTTTTACCAAAAATATATTTCTTCATTTTTGGATTCCATCTCAAAGTTTTATGACCAAGATGAACTCCTGCTTCTAATAATTGTTGAATTGTTACATTAGGTATCTTCATATTTATTCCCGGTTAAGCCACCACAGTAATTTCCAATTAAGGACCGGAGGTATAAAACCAACAACTGTGTGCGTGTTAATTTAAAATTGATGAATATTTACAAAGATTTTTTTTAATAAACAAGTATAAATTAGCTAATTATTGTTATTATTTCTTTGATTCTTATCAAGTTTAGTGTTTTTCTATCAATATTTCTCTTATTTTCCAATTC
>CABYJS010000033.1 GCA_902519375.1 uncultured Pelagibacteraceae bacterium | reverse complement strand
ATATCTCTTGCATTATAGATTATTCCTTCATCTTGCTTGTAAGATTGATCATGTTCTTCATCAACAATTATAAGACCCAATTTTTTAAAAGGTAAAAATAAAGAAGATCTTGCTCCTATAACCACATTAATTTCACCTGTAGTAATTCCACTCCAGATAATTTCTTTATTTTTTTTTGATATACCAGAATGCCAAATTGCAGGAGAAAAACCAAAAAATTCAATAAATTTTTTTTCGAATTGACTAGTTAATCCAATTTCAGGCAACATCACAAGGCCTTGATAGCCTTTTTCTAAAATTCTTTTTAACGCTTCAAAGTATACAATTGTTTTTCCCGATCCTGTTGTGCCTTGAAGGACATGTACATTAAATTTTTGATTAGAAATATTTATCTCATTCAAAGATAATTGTTGTTCATTTGTAAGTTTTATAGGGTGACTTTTAATTTTTGAACAAAAGGATTTGTAAAACTTATCATCAAATCTGTTTGCTGTTTTTCCACTCAACAATATAAGCTTTAAGGCCATTCCCCTGGGAACTATATTGTATTCAGCAAACCAATTTAAAAATTTTAAAGTACTTTTTTTAAGTTTTGGAACCTCAAACTTTTTTATGATTTGTTTAGTCTTAAAACTTTTATTAATTTTTTTTTCAAATTCATCCCATACCACACCTGTAATCTTAGATTTACCAAATGGAACCTCTACAAAATCTCCAATTTGTAATTTTAAATCACTTTCATAAGTAAACGGATGATTGAATATATTAGGTAAAAGAATCGGAAACTTCATATGATTATAATATGAAAATATTTTACGAGTGTATTGCTCTTTTATCTACAGATAATGCTGCTTCTTTTACGGCCTCAGAAAATGTTGGATGAGCATGACAAGTCCTAGCAATGTCCTCTGAGCTAGCACCAAATTCCATTGCAACACCTATTTCGGCAATTAACTCTCCAGCATGTGGACCAATTAAATGTGCTCCTAATACTTTATCAGTTTTTTCATCTGCTAGAATTTTTACAAAACCTTCAGCATCATCTATAGCTTTTGCTCTTGAGTTGGCCATAAACGAAAATTTACCAATTTTATATTTAATATCTAATTCTTTTAATTGCTCTTCAGTTTTGCCAATTGAAGCAACTTCTGGAGTTGTGTAAACTACTCCAGGAATAGTATCATAATTCACATGACCAGATTGGCCAGCAATGTTTTCAGCAACTGCAACTCCTTCATCCTCAGCTTTATGAGCAAGCATAGGTCCAGCTATAACATCTCCAATTGCAAAAACATTGTCTAAATTTGTTTTAAAGTTTTTATCAACTTTAATCCTATTTTTATTATCTAAGCTAATATTAACTTTTTCTAAATTTAATCCATTTGTATTTGGTTTTCTTCCAACTGAAATCAAGACTACATCACAATCAAAATCTTTTTTATTTCCATCCTTATCTGTTGTAGAAATAATTGCATCAGAGTTATTTTTTTTTATTTTTTCAACTTTGTGCTGCATATGAAAAATAATTCCTTGTTTTTTTAAAATTTTCATAAATTCACTTGAAATTTCTTTATCCATACCAGGTGTAATATGGTCAAGAAATTCGACTACATGAACTTCGGCTCCTAACCTTGACCAAACTGATCCCATCTCTAGTCCAATATATCCTCCTCCAACTACAACCATTTTTTTTGGTACTTTTTCAAATTTTAATGCACCAGTTGAAGAAACAATTATTTTTTCATCAAATTCAATTCCTGGTAAAGATACTGGCAGAGAACCAGTAGCAATTATAGTTTTGTCAGTTTCAATTATCGTTTCTTTATTTTGATTATCTTTTATCGAAATTTCATTTTTAGATTTAAAACTTCCTGTACCTTTAAAATAAGTTACTTTATTTTTCTTCAATAAAAATTCTACACCTTTGGTTAGAACTGTAACTGCTTTATCTTTGCTTTTCATCATTTTTGATAAATTTAATTTTACATCACCTATTTCAATACCCTTATTAGACAAATGTTTAACTTTATGAAATTCATCTGATAAATTTAATAAGCTTTTAGATGGAATACAGCCTATGTTTAAACAAGTGCCCCCGAGTGATCCTCTTGACTCAATACAAGCAGTTTTAAGACCTAATTGGGCTAACCTAATTGCACAAACATAACCACCGGGACCGCCTCCAATAACTACTGCTTGAAATTTATCTGCCATTTAAATATCTAAAAATAATCTTCTTGGTTCTTCTAAATTTTCTTTAATCATCTTTAAAAATGAGACCGACTCTTTTCCATCAATTATTCTATGATCATATGATAAAGCTAAATACATGATTGGTCTAATCTTAATTTCTCCATCAACTACGGTTGGTCTATCAACTATATTATGCATGCCTAATACTCCGGATTGAGGCAAGTTTAATATCGGTGTTGAGAGCATAGAACCATAAACACCCCCATTACTTATAGTAAATGTTCCTCCTTGAAGATCTTCAATAGTAAGCTTGCCCTCTCTGGCTTTTTCTGAAATTTCCTTAATATTTTTTTCTATATCTGCAAAGGATAGTTCATCAGCATTTTTCAAAACTGGAACCACTAAACCTTTGTCTGTGCCAACAGCAAAGCTAATATTGTAATAATTCTTATAAATAATCTCATCACCCTCTATTTCAGCATTTACTGCTGGAAAATTTTTAAGAGCAACAACGCAGGCCTTAACAAAAAAAGACATAAAACCAAGCTTGATATTGTATCGAATTTGGAAATCCTCCTGATTTTCTTTTCTCATCTCCATTATATTCGACATATCAACTTCATTAAAAGTAGTAAGCAAAGCTGCATTTTCTTGTGCTTGTTTTAGTCTTTTAGCAATAGTCTGTCTTAACCTCGTCATTTTAATTCGTTCTTCTTGACCGTACTTAACTTTTCTTTCTGAGGGAGGGGGGTTAACTCCCATTAAACTAATTAAGTCACCTTTTAAAACTCTTCCATCTTTTCCAGATCCTTTAATTGTTTGAATATCAATCTTTTTTTCTGCAACAATCTTTCTAACAGCTGGTGACAAAGTTTGATTTTTTTCCGGGTCT
>CABYJS010000032.1 GCA_902519375.1 uncultured Pelagibacteraceae bacterium | reverse complement strand
TCTATTTTTAATTTTTCTTTAACTGTGGTTAATGATAATCCAAATGTATTTAGATAGTTCTCAAATTCTAAAATATTTTCAAATTTTAATCTAGTATAGATGTTCTTAATTATTTGATTAATAAGCTCATCTCTATTAAAAGATTCAATCTTTATATATTTCTCTATCTCAATTTTTTTTATCTTCTCTTTAATTAAAGACTCTTTTGCTATATTTAAAGTCTCTTCTTTTTTAATTTTATTCAAATCCTCATTTAATGCTATTAGGTAGTTATACTCATTGATAATATCTTCATTAGTTATTATTGAATTATCTATTTTAAGTACTATCTTGAATTCATTTGCTAAAATCAGATTATTCATAAATAAAAAATTAATACAAAAGACTATGAAAATCTTAGGAAATAAATTTTTATTTTTTTTCATCAATCAATTTTTGGTAAATTTAAAGTATTATCAAAAGGCATTATAGTTACAGAAAATGAGATACTTTCTTCTGGTTTTAAATCTCCATCTCTATAATAATCTTTATTATATTCAATAGCTGCAACCAAACAATCCATTTTATATTGATATATTAGATTATAATATTCAGTCAAATTTGTAGATCTATTTTTTCTAGTTCGAAATAATAAATTCTTATTATCATTTATTTTTAAAGATGTTTCATTAGAAACAAAATGAGTAGTGCCAATTTCATCATGTTCTTCTCTGAATTCAAATGTGCTTACAAAATTATTTATAGTAAATTTAGAGTCAATTTTATGATAAAGAAAATTGTTGACATCATTATCAGTCAAAAAATCATACTGAAGGTCAATATTGTCGTTTAATTTTAATTTTGTTTGACCGATTATATTTGATGTTTTTTGACCTAAAAAACTACTTTTCGGTAAATCAAAATTTTCATCAGCTCTTACAGAGGTAGCTAAATTTATACTTAATAATTCCTCAGAAAGATCAAGTTTGTTATATAATTTGAATTCATTACCAAATGTTAAAGACTCGCCACCTTCAATTACTCCAGTAGAACTTATTCTATCAATAGAATAAATATTCGAATAATCAATGATTCTACTTTCATTACTTATATTTTTATTTTCTTGAGGATTGAATTTTCCTACTAATATAGGTGTAAGTGTGGTCGAATATTTCTGGCCATCCTTTTTAAGAGGTAGTTTTGAATTAAATTGAAAAATACCTCTAATTTGGTTCTCAGTTTTATTCTTTAAGGTTTGAGAGTTTTTAGATTGAGCATTGAAATTTTTAATCAAAAATTCAAAGTTATTTATAAAACCAAAAGTGTTAATAGAGTCAAAAGATTTATATTTTAAATCATTGATTATAACTTTTTCATTAATATTAGTTTCAAATAGTTTATTATAACCAGTGCTTAGTATCTCCAGAGAACCGTTTAACCTAGTTTCCAAAACTTTTGAAAGGTTAAAATTCGGAAAGATAAACTCATATTTGTCACTATCATTACCTTTTGTTAGATCTTCATAAACCTCAGTGTTGATATAAAATTCTAAGTCATCTTTAGAACCCTCAAATTCAATCTTTGAATTTAAAATACTGTTAGAACTGATAATAGGAGAATCAATATTGTGAGTTTTTAAATATTTATCATTTGAAACATTTTGAAGTTGAATATCGATTTTTGAATAGTCAAATAAATCAAAATTAGTTTGTATTGTAGATTTTGAAAAAAAATGTGTTTGAGAATTATTTTCGTTAGAATCTGAACTATCTTTGTTTTTAATACTGGAGTCTAATACATGATTAGAATTCTTTGTAACTTTACGATACTCTCCTTGATAGATATTTTCTTGATTATCGTAGAATCTTGGAGAAAAAGTAAAATCAGAATCATCTGATAAAGCAAAAAAATAAGGAGTTTTAAGGTAACTATTAGTATTTTGAGTTAAAAGACTTGGTACTAAAAAACCAGATTGCCTTTTCACCGTAGGGTCAGGATGGAAAAATTTTGGAAAATACAAAACTGGAACATCGTAGAATCTAAAAGAGGCATTTTTATACTTTACTATTTTATTCACTTTATCGTGTTTTACCTCTTCAGCTCTAATGCTCCAAGGTGGACAACCATCTCTTTTTTTACAATTTGTATAAATACTTTTTTTTAATATCATGCTGTCATCTTTTAAAATCAAAGACCTTCCTTTGGCTCTTGGCAAGTATCTTTCATCAGATAATTTGTTATTTTGGTTAATGCTTACATCTTTTCCTAAAATTTTTTTTTTCTTAAAATCATAAAAAAGTTTCTTAAGTTCATATTGATTTAAATTTTTATCAATTATATAGGCTTTATTTGCTTTAAGAATTTTTTCTTTTAGGGATAAAGTAAAATTTTTAATTTCTATTTTATTAGATTCCAAATCACTTATCGTAGACGGATGATCAGATACAATTTCTTTCGAAATTAAATCGTATGAGATATTTGAAGTTTTAAAAAAAAAAGAATTTTCTATTTGAATACTTGTATCTCCATAAGTTTTTATGGCACTGTCATCTAAATTATAGATAATTTTTTCAGTATTTAAAATAATTGAATTATCTATATTTCTGAAAATAACATTTTCTGAAATACTATAAATTTTTTCATCCTTGATAGTGAGTTTATTTCCATAAATTTTGTTTCCATTGCTATCTGATACAATGATATTATTATTTGCAATGATTAAATCTTTATCAATAGTTTCAATATTTTCGGCCTCAAATTTTAATTCTTCTGAAAGTAAAGGTAAATTAATATAAAATATTAAGATGATAGAAATAAAAAAAAACTTAAATCTATTTTTCATTTATTCTAATTAAGTTAGTCATGATAATTAATGATAATATGATTTGAGGTCCCCATATGGATATTAAATAAGGAACATCTTTTGTTTCGATTATCACATTAAAGAAATAGTTAATATAATAAATTATAACAGATATAGTAATTCCTAAAGTGATATTAACAACTTTAGATTTGTTATGTTTAATATTAAGCATAAGTATTGACCCAATACAAACCATGATTGCTAAATAAAGAGGGTAAGTATACAATTTATGCTTATAACCATTAATCATTTCAGTATTATAACCAAGCATTTCATAATCTTTTTTTAATTCCTCTAGTTTTAATAAATCTAATGAGGACAAATTATCAAATATTGAAAGCATTCTTTTTTCATCGAAATTTGAGAAAAATTCGATTTGATCATAAGATTTTGAGTTATTCTGAGAATTCACAATCGGATTGTTAAGTATCCAATTATTTGTGCTGATCTCTACTTCTTTGGAGATAATTACTCTTTTAATTTGAAAATTTTTATCAAATTGAGAAATGGTAACACCATATAATTTATCATTATCGAGTTTATCTGCATTAATGTAATTTACAAAATCTTCAACCTCGTCTCTTATCCAAAGACCATTACTTGTTACAACAGCTAAATATTTATCATCTTTTGTATATTGATTTTTTATATCAAAATAAAAAAACTTTAAATTCGATGAAATATTATAAAAAAAAATTAGAATAAAAAAACCAATAGCAAAAGTTAATAACCCCAACAGTTGGATTATCTTAAGATTGGTTATTCCATAAAGTTTAAGAATATT
>CABYJS010000031.1 GCA_902519375.1 uncultured Pelagibacteraceae bacterium | reverse complement strand
GCATCATTCTTAAAAATGATGATATTTTTGGATAAATTCATTATCAGAAATTATTTTTCTTCTTTTAGTATAGTTTTTTGACTAACCCTAAGTCTTACAAGTACTGTGTTTGCAATATATATTGAGGAGTAAGTTCCAAATATAACTCCAAAAATCATTGCTAAAGAAAAGCCTTTTAAAATTTCACCTCCAAAGAAAAAAATTGATAATAAAGCTAATAAAGTCGTAGCCGAGGTAATTAAAGTCCTAGATAAAGTTTCATTTATGGAGATATTTGTTAATTCATAAATTTTTATATCTGAGTATTTTTTTAAATTCTCTCTTACTCTATCAAAAATAACTACTGTATCATTCATTGAATAACCTACGATTGTTAAAACGGCTGCTATAATAGATAAGTTAATTTCAAGTCCAAGAAGTGAGAATAAACCCAAAGTTACTATAACATCGTGAAACAAAGCTAAAATTGCACCAAGACTAAATTGCCACTCAAATCTTATCCAGATGTATATAAGCATCAAAAAAAGAGCAACTGATATAGCAATAACACCAGATTTTAGTAATTCAGCACTCACTTTAGGTCCTACATTTTCTACTCTTCTAAAATTAAAGTTGTTACCAAAAGATTTATCTAGGTGAGATTTGATTTCTTCAATTATATTTTTATCATTATTATTTTCAAATTTTATAAGAAAATCCGTATCATTACCAAATTTTTTTACCGATACATCACCTAGGTCCATTTGATTTAAATTATCTCTTAACGAAGAAACATTAACTTTCGTATCTGTTGATCTTAATTCTATAAGAGTTCCACCTTTGAAGTCGATACCAAAATTAAGTCCTTTAAATGTAAGTAGAAGTAAAGAAATTAAAACTAAAGAAACAGAAAGAATATTAAATTGGTTATAATATTTATTAAATCTTATCATCTAAATTAATCCCTCTTTTTCTTTATTTTTTGAGACATATATTACAGTTAACAATCTTGCTATAAAATAAACTGAAAAAAGTGTAGTTAAAATACCAATTCCTAAAGTTAAAGAAAAACCTTTTATTGGACCAGATCCCATAAAGAATAATATTATTGCAGCTATCAAAGTAGTTATATTTGCATCAAGAATGGCTGTTCTTGATTTTGTGTAACCGCCATCAAAAGCTATTAGATTATTTTTTTCATTTTTTAACTCTTCTTTAATTCTTTCAAAAATCAAAACATTAGCATCAACAGCCATACCCACTGTTAAGATTATTCCTGCAATACCTGGTAAGGTAAGAGTGGCTTCAAAAATAGTTAATACTCCTACCAAAAGAAACAGATTAATTATCAAAGCTAAATTGGTAATAAGTCCAAATATTTTATATTTTACAAATATAAAGACAATAACAAGAGTAAAACCAATAATTAGAGCAATGATTCCTGCGTTAATTGAGTCTTGACCTAGATCAGGACCTACAGTTCTTTCTTCTATAATATTCAATGGAGCTGGTAAAGCACCAGATCTTAGTAATAAGGCAAGATCTGTAGCGGACTGAAATGTGAAACCTCCACTTATTTGGCCAGATCCACTAGCGATAGTATCTCTTATTACTGGAGCACTTATAATTTTACCATCTAAAACGATTGCTAATTGTTTACCTATTCCAGTAGAAGTGGCCTTACCAAATCTTTTAGCCCCTACTCTATCTAAAGTAAATGAAACAACTGTTTCATTAGATTGACCGTCCATTCTTGGCTGCGCATCTAAAAGGTTATCACCACTTAAAATTATCCTTTTACTAACAGTCGCCTCTTCAATATTATTTTCATATTTTAACTTTTCCGCACCAAATGAATCTTCCGTATTATTAGTAACGAACCTAAATGTTAAATTGGCTGTTTTGCCAAGTAATGTTTTTATTCTTTTTGGATCATCTAATCCTGGTAACTCAACTAAAATTCTATCGTTTCCTCTTTTTAAAATATTTGGTTCATTTGTACCTATTTCATCAATTCTTCTTCTAACAATTTCTAATGCTTGATCTTGCGAAGAAGTTTTAAGTTCAACAATTCCTTGTCTTGAATATTCAACTTTAAAGACTTCATTTACTTCAGTAATATTTAATTGATGAGATTTAAATCTTAGATAGTAAGGATTTAAATCACTTTCCTTATCATTAAAACTATCTAATACAATTTGCTTGAATTCGTTATCAACAGAGAAAAAAAGGTTTTGATTTGAAATTTTAAGATTTTTAACTCGTACATTTTTTTCTTTAAAAAAATTTTTTATAATAATAGTTAAATTTTGAAGTTTTTGTTCTATTACAGGAGAGTTGTCAATTTCTAATAATAGATATGAACCACCTTGAAGATCTAAACCAAGATTAATCTTTTTATTAAAAAAATTATTATCAATTTTAAGAAAATTAGAGGATGCAATTAAAATAAAAATTAATGATAATAACGATATTAAGACTATCCTAAATTTAGAAAAGTATAACACTTTATTAAAACGAAATTTATTTTTTTACTTCTTGAGCATTCATTAGGCTTTGTATGCCTGTACCTCGAATAACTTCAACAGTAACATTATCAGCTATTTCTACTTCGACTTTTTCATTATCTATAACTCTTGTTATAGTACCTGTGATACCACCCGAAGTAACTATCTTATCACCTTTTTTTAAACCTTCGACCATAGCTCTGTGTTCTTTAACTTTTTTTTGCTGGGGTCTGATTAAGAAAAAGTAAAAAATAACGAAAATTAAAATAAGCGGTATAAATTGTCCTATTCCTGCACTATCCATAAAACTCCTTGATTAAAATTGAATATTTATACCATCTCCAACATTAACACAACTTTAATTGATTGAAATTTTTTCTAAATTGTTCATATAAGGTCTCAATATTTTTGGAACAGTTATCGAACCATCTTTTTGTTGATAATTTTCTAATATAGCAATTAAAGTCCTCCCAATAGCTAAACCACTTCCATTTAAGGTGCCTGCATAAAGTGTTTCTTTATTCTGATTTTTGTAACGAGCTTTCATTCTGACAGATTGGAAGGTCGAACAAGATGAGCAAGAGGAGATCTCTCTATATCTATTTTCTGAAGGTAACCATACTTCTATATCATAAGTTTTTTCAGCACTAAAACCCATATCTCCACTGCACAAAATTACTTTTCTGTAAGGTAATTCTAAAAGATCTAAAATTCCGGTTGCACAGTTTGTCATTCTTTCTAACTCATCCAGACATTTATCTTGTTCAACAATACTTACCATCTCTACCTTATAAAATTGATGTTGTCTGATCATTCCTTTTGTATCTTTACCATAACTGCCAGCTTCTTTCCTAAAACATGGAGTTGATGCAACAAATCTCATTGGAAACATTTTCTGATCGATAATTTTATCTTTTACAATATTGGTTAAAATTACTTCTGCTGTAGGTATTAAAAATTTTCTATCAGAGTCTTTTTCAAGCTTTACTTCAAATTGATCATTTTCGAATTTGGGAAGTTGGCCGGTGCCAAACATTGTATCATCAGAGGCAAGTAAAGGTGGCGAGATTTCCTCATAACCATTTTTTGTAATATGAGTATCTAACATAAAATTAGAAAGAGCTCGTTCTAAGAGGGCCAATTTATTTTTAACAAATACAAACCTAGAACCGGTAGTTTTTGTTGCAAGATCAAAATCAAGCATATTAAGTTTTTCACCTAATTCATAATGTGACAGTGGTTTAAAATCAAAATCAGGTACTTTCCCAGATTTTTTAATCTCAACGTTGTCATTTTCATCTTTACCATTTGGAACATCTGGATGAGGAATATTAGGAATATTAGATAGAATATAATCTAATTCTTTTTTTATAACAATTTGTTGTTTATTAATCTTTTCAATTTCTGAAGATATCTCTTTAGATTTAGCAAAAAGACTTTTAT
>CABYJS010000030.1 GCA_902519375.1 uncultured Pelagibacteraceae bacterium | reverse complement strand
TTTGTAGTAATTAGGGTAAATTTTTTTAGTTACATTATTAACGTTAACATCAGTACATTGAGCTGAAAGCAGAACTGAAATTAATAAAGTAAAAACATTTCTACTTTTTAAAGGCACATCTATTTTAAAGTATAATTTATTTAAAATCTTACGAATTATTCTTGCGCGTTGAATTTCGTTCATTATTTAAAATTCATAAGATCCCTCATGGAATAAAGTCCTGGCTTCTTATTCATCAACCATTTAGCTGCTATTAACGCTCCTTCAGAATAAAGAGTTCTATCGAATGCTTCATGATTAAGAGTGATGATTTCTTTACCGTTAGAAAATTTAACCTCATGTTCTCCAATGATTTCCCCAGTCCTTACTGAATTAAAGTTAATCTTTTTTGAGTAAGGAAAATTTTTTTTATTAAGGTATTTTTTACCTATCATTTTATAAAAATCTTTCACCTTTCCAGTCGCAATTCCCCTTCCTAACATTAATGCAGTTCCTGATGGATAATCTTTTTTGTGTTTATGATGAACTTCGTAGACTTTACTTAAATAATTTTTTCCTAATGACCCAGAGGCGATTTCAGTTAAATACATTAAAAGATTTATTCCTAAACTCATGTTTCCAGCTTTCAATATTGGTATTTTCTTAGAATATTTTTTAATAAGATTCTCCTCCTTTTTAGAAAAACCAGTTGTTCCTATCACTATTCTTTTTTTTAATTTTGATGCAATTTTTAAAACTTGAAAAGTGCATTTTGGGACGGTGAAATCAATAATTAGGTTTGACCTTTTAAATGTTTCTTCAGTGTTTAAATCAACTTTAATTCCATTGATTTTTTTATTTAACTTTTTTCCTTCTGTAATAGAGACTAGTTTAAAATTTTTGTCCTTTACTGAAGACTTAATTATTTGTTGGCCCATACGACCCATGCATCCAGTGACAGCTAAATTAATTTTTTTCATCTTAAGATTAGACTTAAAACTATCACAATAGATAAAACAATTACAGACCAAATGAATAAATTATTAAAAAATTGCTTTAATTTTGAATTAGTTCTAAAAAATGAAGGTAGGACAAGAACTAGTACAGCTATTAAAAAAAAAACTGAGAATGCTTGTTCTAAAGACATTATCTAACTATTCCAGAAACTTTTTACTTTTGAAAAAAACTTTTTAATACTTGGATTAGATTTTTCATTTTCTATTTTTCTAAATTTTTCTAATAACTCTTTTTGTTCTTTATTTAAAAATACTGGTACCTCTGTTTTTACCTGGACATACAAATCACCAAAATCACCTCTTCTCATGAAGGGCATTCCTTTACCTTTTAATCTAAATTGTTTACCATCTTGAGTCCCATCAGGTATTTTGATTTTAGCTTTTTTTCCATCTATAGTAGGAATTTCTATAGTTACACCAAGTGCTGCATCTGCTATGGATATCGGAAATTCAAAAAATAAATTCACGTCCGATCTTTTAAAAATTTCGTGTGAATTAATATTTATAAAAAGATATAAGTCACCCGTTGTTCCACCTCTTGTTCCTGCCTCACCTTTGCCTGCAAGTCTGATTCTTGTACCGTCATCTACACCTTTAGGTATAGTTACAGATATTTTTTTTGATACTTGTTTATTCCCTTGACCATTGCAATCATTACAAGGATTAGTTATCTCCTCGCCATTTCCTCCACATTGGGGACATGTTTGTTGAACTGTAAAAAATCCTTGATTTGAACGCACTTTCCCATTTCCACCACAATAGGTACATCTATCTGGGCTTGATCCAGGTTTTGATCCATTTCCTCTACAAGTATTACATTTTTCTGATGTAGAGAATTGTATGTTTTGTTTTTTACCAGTGTAGGCCTCTTCTAGAGTAATTGTTAAATCATATCTTAGATCTGAACCTCTGTTGTTAGAATTTCTACTTCTAGAACTTCTCCTACCACCACCAAAGTCACCAAAAAAATCTTCAAAAATATCAGAAAAATCTGCTCCACTAAATCCGCCAAAACCCCCTTGACTTCCACTACCATTTTCAAAAGCAGCATGCCCAAAGTTATCATAGTTTTCTCTCTTTGATTTGTCGGAAAGAATTCCATAAGCTTCGCCTGCTTCTTTAAATTTATCCTCAGCAGATTTATTATCAGGATTTTTATCTGGATGGTATTTAACTGCTAGTTTTCTATAGGCTGATTTGAGTTCTTCTGGAGTTGCGTTTTTATTTACACCTAAGACATCGTAATAATCTCGTTTAGCCATGCATATAACCTGGACAAATAATGGATGTCAGTTAAGCGCTTTTTTCTTTATTCTCGTCTTTTACTTCTTCAAAATCAGCATCAACAACATTATCGTCTTTTTTATCCTTATCATCTTTTCCCTCATCTTTATTTGACTTGGGTTTTGTATTTTGTTGTGATTTATAAATAGCTTCACCTAATTTCATAGAAGATTGTACTAATGTTTCGGTTTTCTTCTTGATGTCTTCTATGTCTTCACCTTTAAGAGACTCTTTTAAAGCATTTAATCCATCTTCAATAGATTTTTTTTCTGCATCAGATATCTTTGAACCATGATCTTTAAGATTTTTTTCTGTCGAATGAAGCAAGGTATCTGCTTGGTTTCTTACATCAACTGACTCTCTCTTTTTTTTATCAGCTTCTTTATTAGCTTCTGCCTCTTTAACCATTTTTTCTATTTCTTGTTCACTTAGGCCACCTGATGCTTGAATTTGAATTTTTTGTTCTTTGCCTGTACCTTTGTCTTTCGCAGAAACATTAACTATCCCGTTAGCATCAATATCAAAAGTTACTTCGACTTGAGGGACGCCTCTTGGTGCTGGTGCTATGCCAATAAGTTCAAAGTTACCTAGTAATTTATTGTCAGTGGCCATCTCTCTTTCTCCTTGAAGTACTCTAATTGAAACAGCTGGTTGATTATCTTCAGCAGTAGAAAATACTTGACTTTTTTTTGTTGGAATAGTTGTGTTTTTTTCAATAAGTTTTGTTGAAACTCCACCTAAAGTTTCAATACCTAAAGAAAGTGGCGTTACATCTAGCAATAGAACATCTTTTACATCACCTTGTAATACTCCAGCTTGAATAGCTGCTCCCATTGCAACTACCTCGTCAGGATTAACACTTTTATTTGGTTCTTTACCAAAGAAGTTTTTAACTTCATTAATGACTTTTGGCATTCTAGTCATTCCTCCAACCATAACTACTTCATTAATATCATTAGCAGAAATACCAGCATCTTTTAAAGCTGTTTTGCACGGAGGTATAGTTCTTGCAATTAGATCTTCTACAAGCGCCTCGAGTTTTGCTCTAGTCATTTTTAAATTTATATGTTTTGGACCAGTTTTATCAGCTGTTATAAATGGTAAATTAATATCAGTTTGTTCCGCTGCAGATAATTCGATTTTTGCTTTTTCAGCTGCTTCTTTTAATCTTTGTAATGCTAATTTATCTGATTTTAAATTTATACCACTATCTTTCTTAAATTCTTCAATTAAGTATTCTACTATTGCGTTATCAAAGTCTTCACCACCTAAAAATGTATCACCATTTGTAGATTTAACTTCAAAAACTCCATCACCTAATTCAAGAATAGAAACATCAAAAGTTCCTCCACCTAAATCATATACAGCAATTTTTTTATTTTGTTTCTTGTCTAAACCATAGGCTAGAGAAGCAGCAGTTGGCTCATTAATTATTCTCAGAACCTCTAAACCTGCAATTTTTCCAGCATCTTTTGTTGCCTGTCTTTGTGCATCATTAAAATACGCAGGAACAGTAATTACAGCTTTTGTAACTGCTTGTCCCAAATATTTTTCAGCAGTCTCTTTCATTTTTTGAAGTATAAAAGCTGAAATTTGTGATGGTGAATATTTTTGGTTTTTAGCTTCAATCCAAGCGTCACCTTTTTCTGAATTAACAATTTTAAAAGGAGCAGCTTCTATATCTTTTTTTACCGTTGGATCATCAAAAT
>CABYJS010000029.1 GCA_902519375.1 uncultured Pelagibacteraceae bacterium | reverse complement strand
ATAAAAAACCCATAGTATTAATTGGTTCTCTTAATTTAATTAACTCTCAATTAAAAAAGATGGGATTTAAATTAAAACTAAATGTTATAAAGTTTAAATCAAATTATCTAGAAAACGTTAGCAAAGATTATCTTAATATTCTAAATGTAAACTACGAGTTTAAAAAACCATTTGAAAAAATTACATCAAAATCTAAAAATTATGTTACAAAATGTTTTGATCAAGCCTTTAATATTATTAGAGTTAATAAGGTAAGTGGCTTAATTAATGGACCAATTTCAAAGAAATTTTTTTTAGGAAACAGATACCGAGGAATCACGGAGTACATATCATCTAAATTTGGTATTAAACATAATTATGCAATGCTTATTTATAATAGATCCCTTTCAGTTTCTCCTATCACAACACATTTACCAATAAGTAAAGTTTCACAAAAAATTAAAACAAATGATATTGTTTTAAAATCCACTTTAATATCGGAATTCTATAAAAAAAAATTTTTAAAAAAACCTCGTCTTGCAATTACTGGCTTAAATCCACATTGTGAGAATTTTTTTGTCAGAAGTGAAGAAATAAATTCCATAAAACCAGCTATTAAAATTCTAAGAAAAAGAAAAGTAAATATAACTGGTCCCTTCCCAGCTGATACTATTTTTCTTAGGCAAAATTATACAAAATTTGACGTAATTGTCGGAATGTATCATGATCAAGTATTGGCCCCTTTAAAAGCATTAAAAGGTTTCAATGCAATTAATATTACTTTAGGTCTTCCATTTTTAAGAGTCTCACCTGATCATGGTCCTAATTCCGAAATGATAGGAAAAAAAAAATCTAATCCTCAAAGTCTTATAGAAGCGATAAAATTTTTAGATAAATCTAAGTGAAAATTAAAGCAAAAAAAAGTCTTGGACAAAATTTTTTATTTGACAAAAATATTATTAAAATAATTACAGACTGTGCAAAAATTGAAGATAAGAGTATCTTAGAAATAGGACCTGGGACAGGGAATCTTACAAAAGAAATTATTAATAAAAAACCAAAAAAAATTTTATTAATTGAAAAAGATGAAGCCTTATTAAATTTATTAAAAAAAGAATATACTGAAAAAATAACTTTCATAAATGATGATATTTTAAGAATTAATGAAAATCTATTATCAGAGGAAAAGTTGTTAGTTTTTGGAAATTTGCCTTATAACATTTCAACTAAAATATTAACAAAATGGATTTTAAATCTAAATTCTAAGATTTGGTTTGAAAAATTAATTTTAATGTTTCAAAAGGAAGTTGCTGACAGAATTATAAGTAAATTTAATACATCAACATATGGAAGACTATCAATAATTTGTAACTGGAAACTTAATATAAAAAAAATAATTGATATAAAGCCTAATGCTTTTAGACCTAAGCCTAGAGTTGATAGTACTTTACTAATTTTTACCCCGAAAAAAAATTTTTTAGAGTTAAAAAACCCTAAAATAATTGAGCACGTCACCAGAATTTTTTTTAATCAAAGAAGAAAAAAAATAAAAAAACCCTTTAATCAATTATTTGATAAAGCAGATATTATTGCAGAAAAACTGAACATTGATTTAAACTTGCGGCCTCAAAATCTAACCTGTAAAAATTATTATTTCATTGCAAAAGAATTTGAAAACTTAAGAAATTAATTTTTCTACATGTTTTTTAACAAATTCTTTATCATAATCTTTTGAACCGTTATTAATTTCAGCATCTATTAATTTTTGTATCTTTAAAAAACACTCCTCTAGATTATCATTTATTACAACATAATTATAATTTATCCAATGAAGAACATCTCTATCAAATTGTTTCATTCTCTCTTCTGCAATCAATTTGTCCTTCATATCTCTATTAGATAATCTTTCAAATAAAACTTTTTTACTTGGTGGTAATATAAAAAATGTGATCAATTTATAATTTAATTTTTTATTTTTTATTTGATCTGCACCCTGCCAATCTATATCAAAAATTACATTATTTTTTTTTTCTAAATTCTGTATTACTGGAGTTCTTGTAGTCCCATAATAATTTTTGAAAACTTTGGCATATTCTAAAAATTCATCATTTTTAATTAATCTTGAGAATTCCTCATCACCTACAAAAAAGTAGTCTTTTCCAGGAGTTTCATTTGGTCGAGGTTTTCTTGTAGTGTGAGATGTAGAAATAAAAAAGTTATTCCTTTTTGAAAGAAGATTGACTAATGTAGTCTTACCTGCCCCAGATGGGGATGATAATACCACCATTATCCCACCTTTTTTTTGAAGCATTAAATTTATTAATTGCTTTTACTTTCTATAAACTTAACGGCGTCACCAACTGTTAATATTTTTTCTGCCTCAGTATCAGAAATTTCTGATCCAAATTCTTCCTCGAAAGCCATGACTAATTCTACAGTGTCTAAACTATCGGCACCTAAATCATCTATGAAGCTTGACTCTTCAGTAACCTTAGCTTCATCAATCCCAAGATGATCTGCGACTATTTTTTTAACTTTGTTTGAAATATCGTCTGACATATTAATCCTTATTTTATTAGTTTAAATTCTTATTAGTTTAATTACTTGTTTTGTCAAGCCATATACAGGCCTCCATTAACATGTAAAGTTTCACCATTAATATAATCTGATTGGTTTGAGGCTAAAAAAAGAACTGCATTTGCAATGTCATCTGGATCTCCTAATTTGCCTGAAGGGATTTTAGAAACTATAATTTCTTTATATTTTTGATCGATTCTTTCGGTCATGCTCGTTTTAATAAAACCAGGCGAAATACAATTGATATTTATATTTTTTTTTGCGTATTCAATTGCAAGACTTTTTGACATCGCTACAATACCTGCTTTGGATGCTGTATAGTTGGCTTGACCTAGATTACCGGTATGGGCAACAACAGAGGTTATATTTACAATTTTTCCTGATTTATTTTTTAACATTTTTTTAATTGCAAATTTGCTTAATAAAAATGTTGAAGTAAGATTAATATCTATAACCTTCTTCCACTCATCTAAACTCATTCTAATAGCTAAATTATCTTTTGTAACTCCAGCATTATTTATTAAACAATCTAAATTTCCACCAAGTTTGCTTGAAGCATTTTCAATAAATTCCTCAATTTTATCAGTCTCTGTCATATCAAAACGTAGTGTCTTGATATTCTCGAATGATGATTTAAGCTCATCTAGCTTTTCTACCTTAGTCCCTGAAGCCAATATGTTAGCTCCATTATCGATCAAATTTTTTACAATTGAGTTGCCTATTCCACCCGACGCACCTGTCACTATAATATTCTTATTTTCTAAATTTTTCATATGTTTAAATTCTTTATATCACTATCACTATTAATTGTATCAATTTTTACATTATTGTTTATCCTTTTAATTAGTCCAGATAACACTTTGCCGGGTCCTAATTCTATAAAATGATTAACGCCTTTATTAATCATATTTATAATGCTCTCTCTCCATCTTACTCTATTTTCAATTTGATCGATCAATAGTTTTTTTAATTCTTCTTTATTTGAAATTTCATTTGCAGTAACATTAGATATCAATTTTTTATTTGAATCTTCAAATTTTGTTTTTTCAATTTGTTCTTTCATTATAGTTGTAGCTTTGTTCATTAAAGTGCAGTGAAATGGTGCGCTAACAGGTAGTTGAACACTCTTTATTTTCTTTAATTTTAAAGTTTTGATTAATTTAATTAAATCATTTTTTTTTCCACTTAAAACAATCTGACCTTCTGAATTATCATTAGCTATTTGTACATTTAAATTATTTTTATAATCTTCTAAAATTCTTTCTATAATCTCTAAATTTGAACCTAATATTGCTATCATCCCTCCTTCACCCTCTGGAACTGCATTTTGCATGGCTGTTCCTCTAATACGTAAAAGTTTAATTGTATCAGAAAAATTTAAATATCCTGCAGATGATAAAGCAGAATACTCACCTAAAGAATGTCCAGCAAAATATTTAGCTTTATCTAAATCAATATTTAGTTCTTTAGTAGCTACAGTATATATAGAGTAACTTATTAGAAAAATTGCTGGTTGAGTATTGGCTGTTAGGTCTAATTGATCTTTTGGACCTTCCAAAATAATTTTTGACAATTGTATGCCTAAAACATCATCCGCTTGTTTAAACAAATTTTTAACCAACTCATACTTATCATAAAACTCTTTTCCCATACCAATTGTTTGTGAACCTTGACCTGGAAAAATTACTGAAAACATATAAAAAAAACCTATTTTTTTGTCCTTTTTACTATTGTAATTGAAGATTTATAATAGTATATCCTCATTTTTTATTAAATAACTCAAATGAATTTATACGAGCACACTATTATAGCAAGACAAGATACCTCTCCGAGTGAAATCAAGCAATTAACAGAAAAATATTCAAAAATTGTTGAAAAAAATGACGGTGAGATTGTTAAAACTGAAAATTGGGGTCTTCTAAATCTTTCTTATCTTATAAAAAAAAATAAAAAAGGTAGCTATATT
>CABYJS010000028.1 GCA_902519375.1 uncultured Pelagibacteraceae bacterium | reverse complement strand
ATTATTTTCCATTTATAGCCTCTTGTTGCCTTTGCACCTTTTCCTTTATTGTGAAGATAAATTCTTTTTTTTAGATCTTTCGTATATCCTACATAGGTTTTATTTTTTTTTGATCCTATTGACTGTAAAAGATATACATAAAATTGCATTATTATGGCGGTCCCTAGGGGAATCGAACCCCTCTTTCGAGGATGAAAACCACGTGTCCTAACCGATAGACGAAGGGACCATTTTGAGGTCTTTTATTTGAAAAGTCTTTATTTATCAAGTCTAATAAATCACAAAATTATATCTTTAATTATTAATTGTAGAGTTTTTTTATTATCCCAAATATTTTCGTTAATTTGTCCCACTACATTAAAATCCTTTTTATAATTTAATAGATATTCACCAACTTTAGTGTTTGCAGAATTAAAACATATTGAATTTACATAACTACCTGTCTTAGATTTTAAAAAACAAGAGATATGTCTGTTATTCAATAGCTTAGGTTTAATTGCGGTAAGTTTTTTTAAAAAAAAAGTTGGTAAAGGGTTTCCATTACCAAATGGCTGTAATTTTTTTAAATCTTCTGAGAATTCTTTATTTAATGCTGAAAAGGAGACTTCACTATCGTATCTAAACTCAAATTCACTTTTACTACTATTCTTTAAAAAATCTTCATTAATAAATTTCCTAAAATCATTCAAATTATTTTTCTTCAGTGTAAAACCAGCGGCCATATAATGACCTCCGCCATTAAGAATCATATTTCTATTTAACGCTCTCTTGATAGCTTTGCCAATATTGTAACCTGAAATAGATCTGGCTGAACTTTTAAGTAAATTATTTGATTTTGTGATTACTATTGAGGGTTTATTAAAATAATCTTTTAATCTTGAAGCCACAATTCCAATTAAACCTTCATTGATATTCTGATTATAAAAAAAAATTACATGCTCATTATCATTTTCAATCTGTTTGAAATCTATTGTGTTTAATATTGAAAATTCAATTTTTTTTCGTTTTTCATTCAATGCAATAAGTTTGGTAGATTTATCATCAATAATTTTTTGATTATTTGTCGATAACAATTCTGTAGCGTAAGTTGATTTACCAAGTCTACCGCCAGCATTTAAAATAGGTCCAATTAAAAAACCCAAATCATTGATATTAATCTTATTCTTTTTTTTTGATAAATCGTAAATTTTTTTTATTAAATAGTTTTCTTTAATATCAAATTCCTTCAGTGCTATAATAGATATTAGTCTATTTATTTTTCTTAAAGGCATTACATCGCATACAGTTGCTAAAAGAACATATATCAAATATTTTCTTAGATTAATCTTACAATTAATTTTCTTAGCTAATATTTCTAAAAAAAAGTAAGTAAGTGTCGTGGCACAAAGATAATCATACTCGATATATCCATTATCTTTATTTGGATTTATAATTTCATTTGATTTTGGATATGGTTTATTAATCTCATGGTGATCAATTATAAGTGACTTAATCTTATTGTCATTCAAAAAATTGATAGCTTCATTTGATGTTGATCCACAATCAACCATTATTACTAATTCTATCTTTTTTTTTATTAATTTTTGGAATATCTTTTTACTTGGTCCATAACCATCTTTCACTCTATCAGGTATATAATAAAAATGTGGATGTTTTAGTTTTTCAAAAAACTTTATAAATAAAGCTGTTGCAACTGAACCATCTACATCGTAATCGCCCAATATACATATTCTCTCTTTTTTATTTATTGCATTTTCAATAAGTTGGGAGGATTTAATAAAATCTAAATTATTTGTAAATTTATTAGATAATTTCAAATGATTTCTAATTGAATAAATTTCCTCTGAATCAAACTTTCTTGAAACTATTAATCTAGAAACTATATCTGAGAAATTGTTTACTTGTTGTGCCTTTTTTATTATATTTTTATTAATCTTTATTTCTTGCCAATTTCTTTTAGAAACTGAAATCATTCTTTAATACTAAGCATTATCAAAAATAACCTTTTTTTTGATTATTTTTTTTTTATTTAAACTTTTATGAGTAACTATTGTTTCTGTTAGGAAGATATTATGATCTTTTATAATTCCTTTAAGAGTATTGATGTATTTATCATTGGATCTTGTTGGCAGACAGTCTGTTATTGCCGTTGCACAAAAAATCGAGTCACCTTTAATAATTTCACTCAATTCATATTTTTTATCCATATCAGTAATTCCCATTTCTTTTGCCTCTTTAATATCTTTATCTTTATCAAAAATAAATCTACCCTGAAAATGACAATCATAACAATCTAGAGCGGAAGCAGCTAAAACTCCCTCAGGACCCCCACCAATACCTAAAAAAATATCAACTTTATATTCTGGTTTTGATACCAATAAAGCACCCGAAACATCTCCATCAGAAATTAACATCGTATTTACTTTTAAATCTTTAAGTTCATCTATTATTTTTTTATGTCTCGGACGATCTAGTAGGCAGGCTGTTAATTTAGATGGATCTGAATTTTTAAAATCAGCTAAATTTGTTATGTTCTTTTTTATTGTATAATCCAAATCAATTAATCCTTTTTCAACTTTTGAAGTTGCAATTTTATTCATGTAAGTTTCAGGGGCTTTAAATAAATTGCCCTTTTCTGCCATTGCAATAACTGACATTGCTCCAGGTAGATTGTTAGCTACAAAGTTTGTACCTTCTAAGGGATCAACAGCTATATCAAATTCAGGTCCATTTTTATTGCCTAATATTTCACCGGTATATAGCATTGGAGCCTGATCTAATGAGCCTTCACCAATAACAATTTCACCTATCATATTAATTTTATTTAGCTCGTTTCTCATAGAGTCTACTGCTGCTTTATCTGCAGCAATTTTATCTTTTTTTCCAACTAAAAATGATGATGATACTGCAGCTTTGGATGTTACATTAATTAATTTATTTAAATAATCTTTATCAATAGTCATGAAATTTTAGAGCTAAATTCACTAGATGACTCAAGTTTACCTTCAAATTCTCTTAATCTTTTCCAAACAGATATTAATTCAACTATAATCGGCCAGCTTCTTACCAGATATTGAAGTGAAGTTTCTACTCTACCAAAAGCTCTTATAATTTGTTGAACAAACCCTAAAGTAATAGCTCCTGTAACAATTGTTGGAGCTAAAGCCAAATACGGCACAATAACCATTCCTTGAAGATAGCTCCATTTAACAGCATTAAAATATACATAATGAAAATACATTTTATAATGTATTTTTCTTACACCACCATATAAGTCTGTTATTTTTTCTGGTTGAGCTTTTTCTTTGAAGTCTTCACCTAAAACTAATTCTTTTCTGTAAGCAGCCTCCTCTTTCTGTATATCGTACTCGATGCCAGGAAGTTTTATACCAACACTAGCAAGCAAAATTGTTCCACCTAAAGCAGATAAAATCGCAACCCAAACTAATGCATGTTCAACTTCACCAAACCAAGGAAGTACTGTTATACTTTTTGATAGACCCCACAAAATTGGCGTAAAAGCAATTAATGTCATTAAACTTCTTAAAAGTTCAGCGCCTAAACCTTCCATTATTCTTGCAAATTTAAGAGTATCTTCTTGAACTCTTTGTGAAGCTCCTTCAATTGATGAAGCATAATCCCATTTATCATGGTAAAATTCAGCCATTGCTGTTCTCCATCTAAATGTCCAATGACTTGTAAAATAATCGCTAAATATAACTACAAGAATATAAATTGCTGCTATTTTGGCAAATGTAAACAAATAAGCTATAAATTCTTTTTCTGTAACTGAATTTGGAGTTGTTAAAGCTTTTTGTAAAGTATCATAAAACTCTCCAAACCATTCGTTAATTTGCACATCTAATTGAACCTGGTACCAAGTGGCACATAATATTAATAGTGTTCCACCAATACTCCATAAGTACCATTTTTTTTCTGTAAAAAATTTAAACATATTTATCCTAAAAAATTATCTGCATATGATTTTTTAACAATTTTTCTTTTTTTAGGTTCAATTATTTCATAATCAATTTTCATTTTTTTGGCATAATTTATTGCTAATTCTTTAGTGGTAAACTCCATTTTTAATTCAGTTAGAGTGTCAGATGAACTCTCCCACCCCATTAATGGGTTAATTGTTGGATCTTTTGTATTAAATTCAAGTATCCATTTATTAGTTTTACCAAGACCTGATTGCATTGGACTTTTATTAGGAATATATATTTTTGCTTTTTTCATAATATAGATGGTCGGAGTGGCAGGATTCGAACCTGCGACCCTCTGGTCCCAAACCAGATGCGCTACCAGGCTGCGCTACACTCCGAGTGATGTACTAATACAGCACTTATTAATTATTTCAATGTATAAAGAAGTATAAATTTGAAAGAATTTTAATAAAAATCTGTTATATAAGTAGATATGATAATCAATTGTCCTTGTTGTGAAAAAAAATTTGAAATCGATCAAAATTTGATTCCTGATACAGGCAGACTTGTTCAGTGTGGTTTTTGTGATGAAAAATGGTTTTTCAACAAAAATGAAAAAGAAATATTAAAACCTAAAATTGATGATAAAAAAGAGGAAATTGTTAACTTTAATAATGATAATGAT
>CABYJS010000027.1 GCA_902519375.1 uncultured Pelagibacteraceae bacterium | reverse complement strand
AGTGATTTTTTTTTTTGATATTTTTTTTATTAATCTTTTTTTCAATTAGTGAGTAATGGTTTTAAAAATTTGCCTGTATAACTTGTGTTTATTTTACAGATTTCCTCGGGTTTACCTTCTGCAATGATTTTTCCACCTTTAACACCTCCCTCAGGACCCATATCAACAATATAATCAGCAGTTTTGATGACATCTAGATTATGCTCGATAACTACAACTGTGTTTCCTAATGCTACAAATGTATGAAGTATTTCAAGTAATTTCTTAATATCATGTTGGTGCAACCCTGTTGTTGGTTCATCAAGTATATACATTGTTCTACCTGTAGACCTTTTAGATAATTCTTTAGCCAATTTTATTCTCTGAGCTTCACCCCCAGAAAGAGTTGTAGCTTGTTGGCCAATTTTGATGTAGCCTAATCCAACTTTCTTTAATGTTAACAATTTTGTTTTTATATTTGAAATATTTTCAAAGTATTCACAACCTTCATCAACAGTCATATCCAGCACATCAGCTATACTCTTACCTTTAAATCTTATTTCAAGAGTCTCACGGTTATATCTTGTCCCTTTACATTCATCACATTGAATATAAACATCAGGCAGGAAGTGCATTTCATAAGTAATTACACCATCACCCTCACAAGCTTCACATCTTCCTCCCCGAACATTGAAAGAGAATCTTCCTGGTTTATATCCTCTAGTTTTAGACTCAGGTAATCCAGTAAACCAATCTCTTATTGGACCAAATGCACCTGTGTAAGTAGCTGGATTTGATCTCGGAGTTCTTCCTATTGGTGACTGATCAATATCAATAATTTTATCAATCAATTCAGTTCCTTTAAATCCTTTAAAAGGTTTAGGAATTTTTCTAGATTTATTATTATTTAAAGTCAAATTTAAAGCATTATATAAAGTTTGTAAAATCAAGGTAGACTTTCCACTTCCAGAAACTCCTGTTACACATGTTAAACTTCCTAAAGGAATTTTCAAATTTACATTGTCTAAATTGTTCCCCGTTGCTCCAGTAATTTCCAAGAACCTTCCATTTTTAGCTAAACGTCTTTTTTGTGGAATATTAATTTTCAGTTTTTTTGAAAGATATTTGCCAGTAATACTGTTATCATTCTGACTTATTTCCTTAAAGGTTCCTTGAGCAACTACTTGACCTCCTTGATGCCCAGCCTCAGGTCCAAGATCAATAATTTGGTCAGCATTTTCCATAGTTTCTGTATCATGCTCAACAACAATTACGGTATTTCCTAAATCTCTTAATCTTTTTAAAGCGTTTATAAGTTTAACATTATCTTTTTGATGTAATCCGATAGATGGCTCATCTAACACATACAAAACACCAGTTAATCCTGATCCAATTTGAGAAGCTAATCTTATTCTTTGAGCTTCACCACCTGATAATGTACCAGACTCTCTTGATAAAGTTAAATAATCAAGACCAACATTTAATAAAAAGGCTAATCTCTCGTTGATTTCTTTTAGAATATGCTCAGCAATTTTTAATTGCTTTTTATTTAAATTAAGTTTTAAATCATCAAACCACTTAGAAGCATCTGCTATTGACATTTCTGTCACTTCACTAATATGCAAATTGTTAATTTTTACACATAATGCTTCATCTTTTAATCTATAACCATTACACCTTTCACATTTTGTATCAGATTGATATTGCGCAATTTCTTCTCTTTTCCAATCACTATCTGTTTCAAGATATCTTCGTTCAAGATTATTTATTACACCTTCAAAAGTTTTTTTATGTGAATATTTTTCATACCCATCGTCGTAGGAAAATTTAATTTCATCATCATCAGAGCCATAAAGAATTATATCTTTTATCTTTTTTGGCAGTTTTGACCATTTTTCCTCAAGTGAAAAATCATAATGTTTTGCTAATGAACCTAAAGTTTGCGCATAGTATAATGTGGTGGTTTTTGCCCAAGGTTCTATTGCCCCATCAATTATACTTTTTTTCTCATTAGGGACTACTAAATTTGGATCAACGTTTAGTTTTATACCTATGCCCTCACACTCTTCACAAGCACCAAATGGACTATTAAAAGAAAATAGTCTTGGTTCAATTTCTTCAATTGTAAAACCACTTTCAGGACAAGCAAATTTAGTTGAAAATATTAATTTTTCAAATTTTCTAAATTTTTTAGGCAATGTCTCATCTTCATATTCTACAAATAACAAACCATTTGCTAAATTTATCGAAGTTTCAATACCCTCTGCCAGTCTATTTCCTAATGATGAATTAAGAACAATTCTATCTATTAAGACTGAAATATCATGTTTAACTTTTTTATTTAATTCTGGAATCTTATCTACATCATATAGAATATTGTCTACTTTAATTTTTCTGAAGCCTCTTTTTTTATAATTTAATATATCTTTTTTATATTCTCCCTTACGTCCTCTCACAACTGGCGCATAGAGATAAATAGTTGATTTTTTTGGAAGTTGCTTAATTTTGTCAATTATTTGAGTAACTGTTTGTGACTCTATTGGTTTTCCTGTAAATGGTGAATAGGGTATACCTGCTCTAGCAAATAGAACTCTCATATAATCATAAATCTCAGTAACTGTAGCAACTGTAGATCTTGGGTTTTTGGATGTATTTTTTTGTTCTATAGATATTGCTGGACTTAATCCCTCAATGAGATCAACATTAGGTTTTTTCATTTTATCTAGAAATTGCCTTGCATATGCAGACAAACTTTCAACATATCTTCTTTGCCCTTCAGCGTATACTGTATCAAATGCCAATGATGATTTACCTGATCCAGAAAGACCTGTAATTACAATAAATTTATCTTTAGGTATTTCTAAAGATATATTCTTTAAATTATGTTCTTTAGCTCCCTTAATAACTATCTTTTTAATCATATTTTTTGTTGCTTTGACTTAATAAAATTAATATTCAGAGTAAATTGTGATATAATTCAATTTAAATAATTTAACAAATATTAAAATATTATGGCTGGAAGTTTAAATAAAGTGCTTTTAATTGGTCGTTTGGGCGCAGATCCAGAGATCAAACAAATGGTTAATGGCAAAAGTGTAGCTAGATTAAGTATTGCTACTAGTCAATCTTGGAAAGATAAAAATACTGGAGAAAAAAAAGAAAAAACCGAGTGGCACCGTATAGTTGTATTTAACGAAGGATTAGTAAATGTTGTCCAACAATATTTGAAGAAGGGATCTCAAATTTATGTGGAAGGACAACTGACAACAAGAAAATGGAAAGATGAACAATCTGGCCAGGACAAATATTCAACAGAGATAGTTATTCAAGGTTATAATTCTTCTTTGACTATGCTTGGAGGAGGTAATTCTGGCGGTAGTATTTCAAATGATAATACTAAATCATCGAATAGTAACGAAGATATGTCACAAATTTCTAATGACATGGATGATGAAATTCCATTTTAATATATATGCAAAAAATAGAAGCTCCCCAGGATAAGAATATAAGATTAATATCAATGCATGATGAGATGAGCTCATCTTATCTTTCTTACGCTATGAGTGTAATAGTAAGCAGAGCTCTTCCAGATATAAGAGATGGATTAAAACCTGTCCATAGGAGAATTTTGTATGCAATGTATAAAGGTGGTTATGATTGGTCTAAACAATTTAGAAAGTCAGCAAGAATAGTAGGTGACGTAATAGGTAAATATCATCCTCATGGTGATCAATCAGTTTATGACGCACTGGTAAGAATGGTTCAAGATTTTTCAATGAGTTTACCATTAGTTGATGGTCAAGGAAATTTTGGTTCAATTGATGGAGATCCCGCTGCAGCCATGAGATATACTGAAACTAGACTATCAAAAATTTCTCAATTTTTAATTGATGATATAGAAAAAAATACAATTTCTTTTAAAAGTAATTATGATGAAACTGAGAGAGAACCATCAGTCTTACCGGCTCAATTTCCAAATTTATTGGTAAATGGAGCTGGTGGTATTGCAGTAGGGATGGCTACAAGTATTCCACCCCATAATCTTGGTGAAGTAATTGATGGTGCTTTAGCACTAATAGAAAACAAAGATGTTAAGATAAAAGATCTAATGAAACATATACCTGGACCAGATTTTCCAACTGGAGGTGTAATTATAGGAAAAGATATAATTAAACAGGGATACAATAAAGGAAGAGGTTCATTTAAGATAAGGGGAGATATTTCTATTGAAACTCTAAAAAATGGGAGAGAGAGACTTGTTATCACATCTATACCTTACCAAGTTAACAAATCTGTTTTAAATGAGAGAATTGCTCAATTGGTCAGAGAAAAAAAAATTGAAGGTATTAAAGATATTAGAGATGAGTCTAATAGAGAGGGTATAAGAGTATCTATCGATTTAAGAAATGGAGTAGAACCTGAAACTATTAAAAGGCAACTTTATAAAAATACTCAAATTGAAAGTTCATTTGGTTTCAACACTTTAGCAATTGTAAATGGCAAACCTGAAACCTGTAATCTTAAAGATTTTTTAACAAATTTTTTAACTTTTAGAGAAGACGTAGTAACTAAAAAAACAAAATTTAATTTACTTAAAGCAGAGGAACGAGCACACATATTAATTGGGCTTTCAGTATCAGTAGAAAATTTGGATAAAATCATAAAGATAATTAGAA
>CABYJS010000026.1 GCA_902519375.1 uncultured Pelagibacteraceae bacterium | reverse complement strand
CAAAAACACATGGTCTTACTTTTTTCGGTGGAAAAGGTTTGATACTCGTTAATTCATCATTCTCAATTAATATAATTTCCCCATTTTCGACTTCTCTTATAAATTTAGCACCAATAATATCTAGAGCACAAGTCTCTGAAGCCAACACATAACTGCTACCTATTTTACCAATCACAAGGGGTCTTATTCCATAGGGATCTCTTACTCCAATTAAAGAAGTTTGAGTAAGCATAACTAAAGCATACCCACCTTGTATTTGGAATATAGCATCAACAATTTTATCTACTGTTTTTGATCTTTTAGATTTCGCAATTAACTGAACGATGGTTTCAGTGTCTGAAGTAGTATAGAAGATAGCTCCTTCCTCAACTAATTTATTTCTTAATGAAATTGAGTTTGTTAAATTTCCGTTGTGAGCAACGCCAATTCCACCAGCATTTGTATCAGCAAAAAAGGGTTGAATATTTCTAAGTGTATTGTTTCCAGTTGTGCTGTAACGATTATGACCTATAGCATAATTACCTTTAAGATTATTAAGAACTTTTTCCTTATTAAAGTTATCACCAACTAAACCAAATCTTTTTTCTGAATAATATTTTTTGCCATCAAATGTAACAATCCCACATCCTTCTTGACCTCGGTGCTGTAGGGCATGAAGACCTAAAGCAGTTAAAGCTGAGGCATCCTTAGCATTACTGACACCAAATACCCCACATTCCTCTTTTATTTTAGGATCAAAGCTCTTTAATTTTTTCTTTAGAATCTTGATATGTTTTTTCATTCGGAAATTCTTTTAATAAGTAATTACTACCTTTTTCTAAATATGGAAAGATGTATGATTTGTCTAAATTTAATGGCCATTTATCATAATTATATACAATATGTATACCTGAAAATATGAATATAGAGATGATATAGGCTCTCACGAATCCAAAAAAGAATCCAAATAAAGTATCTAAACTTCCGATACCTGAATAACTAATAGCTTTGCTAATCCCTTTATTAACCATTAATACCAAAAATATAACAACAATAAAAATTGTTACTCCAAGACCAATATCAAGTACATATTCGTTATCAATAATATCTTTAAAATAAGGTTTAACTCTTGGAAATATAATTAAAGTTATTACATAAGCTAGTAACCACTTGGCCATTGATAGAATGCTTAAAACGAAACCTTTTTTGTAACATTTTATTAATGATAAAATAGTGATAATTATATAAATAAGATCAATAATAGACGTTGTTTCATAAAACTCTCTTAGTACATCAGCCATCTAATTATTTTCCAAATGGTTTAATCAAAAGTATTAAAGATGGAAGTAAGGTTAGGACTGAAATCATTGCTAATAACATGGCTAGACCTGTAAATATTCCAAAATAGATTGTAGGAATAAACTTAGATAAAACTAGTATTGAAAATCCAAAGATGATTGTTATAGATGTATTTAAAATTGCTTTACCAACTGTTGAATGACACAAAAGAAGAGTTTTGTTGTATTCTCCACTGTTATTAAATTCTTCCTTAAATCGGTAAATGTAATGTATACTGTTGTCTACAGCAATTCCTATAGTAATTGCAGCAATGGTAATCGTCATCATATCAAGAGGAATACCTAGCAAACCTATGATTCCTAATATAAAAAAGGCTGCTATGAAATTAGGAACTACCCCAATAAGAGATAGTTTAATATTTTTGAAAAGAACTAAAAACATTCCAAATATACCAATCATAACTAAACCCAATGTGAGAATTTGAGACTTAAAAAGACTTTGAAGAAGATTATTAAATAGGATTAAAACACCTGCAAGTTTGTACTCATCATCTTTTAAATTAAATTTATTTTTTAGGTCGTAGTTAATCTTCTTGATTAATTCATTCCTTCTTAAGTTTTTTTGCGAGTCAATTATTCTGAGATTAATTCTTGCTTCATTATCTTTTATAGAGATATAAGGATCAATTATTTCAGTTTTGATACTTTCTGGTATTTTAGAGTACAACACTCCCATTTCTAGAGTCCCTAAGGGTTTATTGTTATTAAGTAATGTAGCAACGTCAATAATTGAAGAAAATGACAAAACCTTTCCAACTTGTGGCAAGCTATCTAAGTAATTATGAACTTTAGCTATTTTATCTACCTTATCTTTTGTAAACCAATATTTATCATCATTTTTTTCTTCTTCTTCACCCCAATCTTCAAAGTCATCTTCCTCTTCAACTTTAAGTTTTTTTTTTGAAAATTTTAAAATCACTTCTAAAGGTGTAGTTCCACCTAATTTTTCGTCTATTAGCTTCATTCCTTTATAAATTTCAGTTTTTTTACTAAAATAATTTATAAAACTATTTTCAACTTCAAGACGACTAATTCCTATAAAACTTAGTATAATTACTAAACCGGTTACGGTGAAAATTATTTTGTCATTATTTTGAGATATTTTAGCAAAAAATGAAGTAATGAATGAGTCTTCATATTTTTTTAAAGAAACATTTTCTTTTGGTATAAAATTTATCAAGGTAGGTAGAAGTGTAAAGGTTATAATAAATGAGGTTATTAAACCCAATGTCATCATCCAACCAAAATCAATAATAGGTTTAATTTCACTAAAAATTAAAGATAAAAATGCGATAATTGTAGTTAAAACTGTATATAAAATTGGCCAAAACATTTTACTAGTCGTTAAGGTTATTAATTCAAAAATATTTTTATTAGGATAATTCTCTTTTAGTTGCAAAAACCTAGTGCTCATATGAATATTCATTGCCATTGTTAAAATTAACATAAGGGCAATGAAGTTTGACGAAATAACAGTAACCTTCCAGCCAAGCAATCCAAGTATTCCCATCATGATTATCACTGAAAAAAAACAACTACTTATTGGGATTAAGATCCAAATTATTTTTCGAAAAACAAACCATAACGTTGCAACAATAAATAAAAGAACCCCTAAACCAAAAACAATAATATCGCTTTTAATAAAAGTCATCATGTCATCTGCAATCATAGGTATCCCTCCTAGGTGTATATTTCCTATATTTTCGTAGCTTTTAATTACATCTCTAATTTCAAGGATGTTTTGATGACTTTGTTTTTTAACTTTATCTTTTAATCTTTCTATTTCTTTTTTTGATTTTTTATCAATATTTTCTAGTTCTTTGTTATTTTTAACATTAACGATAATACCACTTGTTTTACCATCTTCACTGATTACAAAATTTCTAAAAACAGGACTACTTACAATTTCTTTAAAACCTCTATCTTTATCAACATCTTCATCTTTGAGAGTTTTAAAATTTTGTAGCCTTTCCTGTAGTGGTTTATCAGAACTATTTAATAAGGGGATATCAAGCAATGTAATTACACTATGTACCCAATCTAAACTTTGAATCTTATACTTGAGACTTAGAAGGTTATTGATTGAGGTGTTCGATACCATACTTTCATTAGGTGTATAAGTTAAAATTAAGAATTCTTTAGAACCATACCTTTCAGATATCTCTTGAAGATATTTTAGGTCAGGGTCACCTTCAATTAAGAGTGTCTCGGATGAAGCGTCTAATCTAAAATCTTTTGAAAAATATCCAAAGCTTAAAAGAGCAATAAGCAATACAATAAAAATAGATCTTGGATTTTTTAAAACAAAGTTTTGATATAATTGGGCAAACATCTAGCCCTTTTATAAGGGAAATTAGTTGTTTTGAGTATCCTTAAATTTGGTAAACATTGCCTCAAACTCTAGGAATACATTTCCAGTTGGACCGTGTCTTTGCTTACCTATAATTAATTCTGCTACATTTGAAACTTCATTCATCCTTGCCTGCCATTCTGCATGCTCTACAGTTGCAGGTTTTGGCTCTTTATTTTCCAAATAATATGACTCTCTATAAACAAACATAACTACATCTGCATCCTGCTCTATTGAACCTGACTCTCTTAAATCTGATAATTGAGGTTTTTTATTATCTCTTTGCTCAACCTGTCTTGAAAGTTGGGAGAGTGCTACTACTGGTATTGATAATTCTTTAGCTATAGCTTTTAAACCTTGAGTTATTTCAGAGACCTCTTGTACACGTCCATCTTTATAATTTAAAGTGCCTCTCATTAATTGAATATAATCAACTACAATCATATCAAGACCATGTATTCTTTTTATTCTTCTTGCTCTATTACTCATTGCTGCAATTGTTATTGCTGGAGTTTCATCTATAAATAATGGTAACTCTGAAATATTTTTTGATGTTTCTAAAAATTTGTCAAATTGCTCGTCTGAAATTCTTCCACGTCGAATATCATTTGATTTAATTCTAGATTGTTCAGCTAAAATTCTAGTTGATAATTGCTCAGATGACATCTCTAGTGAAAAAAAAGCTATACAAGATTTTTTTCCACTTTCTTGTAATTTTTGAGATGCATTGAAAGCAATATTTGTTGCTAAAGCTGTTTTACCCATCCCTGGTCTACCAGCTATTATAATTAGGTCTGATTTATGAAGACCACCAAGCCTATCATCTAAATCTCTTAATCCAGTTGGAACACCAACAATACCCTCCTCATTTTTATAAGCTGCAGAAGCCATATCAATTGTTTGTCTCATTGCTTCGTCGAATTTAATCAAAGAGGAATTAAAAGAACCTTTCTCTGCAAGATCAAATAATAATCTCTCTGAGTTTTCTATAATGTTTTGCCCACTAGTATTAAGATCATTAAGTTTTGCAGTATCAATAGTTTGTTCAGAAATTTTAATTAATTCCCTTCTAACAAACATATCATATATTATCTTCGAATATTCAGTTGCTTGTCTACTAGATGTTGAAAACTTTGTTATTTTAACTAAATATTCTGGAACATTTAAATCATCTCTTTCATCTTCAAAATAATTTTTTAAAGTTATTGGATTTGCAAGCATTCCCTTATAAATTAGACTCTCTATTGCAGAAAATATTTTTTGATGCATTGGATCATAAAAATTATTATTAGATATTATTGTATTTATTTCATCAAAAATTTCATTGGTTACAAGTATTGATCCTATTACGGCTTGTTCAGCCTCAATATTATTTGGTAATTCTTTAAATTTATCTTTAACTACGTTCAATACGTTATTTTCCATTAATTCACTTTACAATAAAAAATAATTTAGAAAATTTAAAAAAAAGGTTGGGGAAAAAATTGTATAATTATTGAATAGTTTCCTCTGATTGAACATTTATAATAATTTCTGCATCAACTTCAGAGTGTAAAAAGATTTTTACTTTAAATTTTCCCAAAGATTTAATTTCATAAATTGGTTGTATCATCGATGGCTTAATTTCAATCTTATCTTTTTCATGTATCAATTTTGCGATTTCAGTTGGTTTAACTGAACCATAAAGTTCATTATTTTCAGTGCTTAATTTTTTTACTATGAATTCTTTTTTATTAATTTTTCCAAAAATCTTAAGTGCTGCTTGTTTTTTATCATTATCTTTTTTTGAGAGATCAGTTTTAATTTTTTGGACTTGAGAGATATTCTCTTTCGAAGCATATAAAGCTTTTTTGTTTGCTATTAGAAAATTTCTACCGAAGCCTCTCTTAACTTCTATAATATCACCTATAGAACCAACTTTTTTCAAATTCTCTAACAATATAACTTTCATTTTATAGTAATGCTAAATTCCTAGCTCTTTTAATCGATAATGATAATTCTCTTTGTTTTTT
>CABYJS010000025.1 GCA_902519375.1 uncultured Pelagibacteraceae bacterium | reverse complement strand
ATATTTTTATTTTTTTGGGGGATTATAATTAGTCTAATAAGTGGAAGTGATTCTTTTACATCATATATTCCATCTCTATTAGGTTTTCCAATTTTAATATTTGCATATTTATCAATTAAATTTATTTCTAAAAAAAAAATGTTTATGCATATTGTTGTTATTTTTGGTTTAATAATTTTTTTAGGTGGATTGGATTTTGTGAGATCAATTTTCACAGGAAGTGTATTTGAAAATTTATGGGCTGATATTTCGAAATTAATGATGCTCCTATCAGGATTATTTTTTACTTATCAATGTGTGAAATCGTTTATACACGCAAGAAAAATTAGGGAATTGAGTAATTAATTAATCAAGTTGGGACTCAACAAATTCCCAATTAATCAAGCTATCTAAAAATTTATCTAAATATTCCGGTCTACGATTTCTATAATCGATATAATATGAATGTTCCCATACATCACATCCTAAAATGGGCTTTATATTTTCAATTAATGGATTAATTGCATTAGCAGTTTTTGAGACAACAAGTTTACCATTATTAATAGAAAGCCAACACCAACCTGATCCAAATTGAGTGATGCCCGCTTGTTTAAACTCTTTTTTAAAATTATCTACACTTCCAAAATCTGAAGTAATTCTTTTTTCTAATTTAGAAGGTATTTTACCTCCACCATTTGGTTTCATGCATTTCCAAAAAAGATTGTGGTTCCAATGTTGACTAGCATTATTAAAAATTCCAGCTTTTGACACATCTTTAGAAGTTTTCAAAATAATTTCTTCTAATGACATATTGGCCATATCTGTATCTTTAATAAAATTAATCAAATTTGTTATATATGTTTGATGATGTTTTCCGTGGTGTAAATCTAAAGTTTCCTCTGACATTATTGGTGACAAAGCATCTTTAGAATAATCTAATTTAGGTAGTGTAAAGTTCATATTATTTATCTTGTTTATAGGTTAATTATAAAAAATTATATTATAATAAATATTTTTATAGTATATAATTTTATAAATATGTTTAATTTTTTATCATCTTTATCAAAAACTATTCATGCGTCTTTTGGACTTACTATATTGCTATTTTTAGTATTATTCTTTTTAAATGGTGGTTTTATCTTTGACTCACTTTTTTGGAGTTGGTTGTGCAGATTCATACATGTTTCTGTAGCAATTATGTGGATAGGCTTATTGTGGTATTTTAATTTTGTTCAAATACCTAATATGAATAAAATTCCTGATGAACAAAAACCCGCAATAGGAAAAGTAATTGCACCAGCTGCATTATTTTACTTTAGATGGGCAGCTTTTTTGACCATTTTGTCAGGATTTATTTTGGCTTTACTGAATGGTTATTTAATCGATGCTATGACCTTGAGTATTAACTCTAAGATACCAAAACATACCGCTATAGGTATTGGAATGTGGTTGGGAGTTATTATGGCTTTTAATGTTTGGTTTGTAATTTGGCCTAATCAAAAAAAAGCTTTGGGTATGGTCGAATGTGATCCAGAATTAAAAATAAGGTCTGCCAAAACGGCCATGCTTTTTTCTAGAACTAACACTCTACTATCTATACCAATGTTGTTCACAATGGTGGCTGCTCAAAATTTATACTAATTTAATTGTATAGTCTTATTAGGGTAGGAAATTTAGTTATAAATTTACTCTTTTTAAATATTTCTAGACACTTAGTTGAATTCAGCTCTGTAGTTTTATGTGTTATAATTACAATTGTTGCTCTATTATTCTTCTTATCAGGAGTTTGGATTATTCTTTTCACAGATATTTTATATTTGGCCAACCTATTAGTTATTAATGATAAAACACCGGGTTTATCCTTAACTTCAAAACGCAGATATAAAGAATTAACGTAATTATTGTTATTAAAAGTATCGATTTTTTTTCTTTTTTTATATGAAATGCCAAAAGGATTTCCTAGACGTCCACGTAGAATAAAAACAAGATCTGAGAGTAGCGATGATGAAGTTGGACCTGGACCTGCACCTTCACCTTGCAGAATAGTTCCACCAATAGGTTTACCTTCTAATATAACAGCATTCATAACGCCACTAACATTTCCTATGTAAGAGTCTTTACTAACTAGACAAGGATGAACCGACTCAAAAAGTTTATTATCTATAACCTGAGATATGCCAAGTAATTTGATTCTTAAATTTAGCTGGTTAGCAATTTTGATATCTTTTAATTCGATATTCTCGATACCTTCCATTATACATCTAGATTTGGATATCTTACTATTAAAAGCTATTGAGGATAAGATTCTTACTTTCGCAAAAGCATCAAACCCATTTAAATCTAATTTGGGATTTCCAGGTTCAGCATATCCCAATAATTGAGCTTTTCTTAAAACCTTGGAAAAATTCTCATTAGTATTTTCCATTTCAGTAAGTATATAATTAGTTGTACCGTTCAAAATACCAAAGACTTTTTTTAATTTATTTGTAGCTAAACTATCTTTTATAGTTCTAAGAATAGGAATGCCTCCAGCGACAGATGCTTCAAATTCAAGATTAACCTTATTTAGCTCAGCGAGTTTTGCTAAATTGTCACCGTGTTTTGCAATTAAAGCTTTATTTGGAGTTATTACGTTGATCTTTTTTTTTAATGCAGTTTCTACAATTTTTTTTGAAATACCGTCTGATAAACCTATACATTCAAATAATACGTCTATATTTTTTTTTTTAAAAATTTTTAAAGGATTTGAATAAAATATTTGCTTATCTATTTTAAAAGCTCTTTTTTTTTTTTTATTTTTAGCAGAAATAGCAACAATTTTTATCTTTTTACCAGTTTTGATCTCTATTTCTTTTTTTTTTTGAATAAGTTCATTGTAAAGATAAATGCCAATTTGACCTAAACCAACAATTGCAATGTTTATCACTTTATTCATCTAAATTAGGATAAGGGCTTACTTTACTATATATTTCGAGTTTATTCCTAAATTCTTCAAAACTTAGTTCATCTGAAAAATATATACTTTTTAGATTATTTTCTGCATAGTATGAAGTACAGCTATAGCATAGAAAAAAAAATATCATCACAAATGGAATTTTTTTCATCTCAAACCTTCATAATTATTAAAACCATACTTAATATTCATGTTTTGTACCGCTTGCCCTGCACCACCTTTTATCAAATTATCAATTGCAGATAATATAATTATTTTGTTCTTATATTTTGTTTTACAAACAGAGATATAACAATTATTAGAGTTAATTACATCATTTGTACTTATTAATGAATTTATCTTCAAAACTTTTACAAATTTATTTTTTTTATGAAAATTTTTAAGAATATTTTGAACTTTGTTGATTGAAAAATTTTTATTTATATCAAGATAAAAAGTGCTTAAGATTCCTCTTAACATTGGTGTCAAATGAGGTGAAAAATTAAATCTAATTTTTGACTTTGTATACTTTTTTAATTCTTGATAAATTTCAGAATTATGTCTATGAAAACCAATCCCATATGCACTCAAAGACTGCTCTAAATTTTTACCCTTATACTTTTGATGTACTCCTCTCCCAGCCCCTGAATAACCAGATTTAGAATCTATAATTATATTTTTTAAATTTATCGCTTTATTTTTAATTAAGGGTATTAAGGGTAAAAGTATAGATGTGGGATAACAACCTGGGCATCCAATAATTTTAAATTTTTTTACTTTTTTACCTGAAATCTCTGGTAATGCATAAATACTTTTTCTAATATTTTTGACAGCTTTATGTTTTTGATTATACCATTTTAGATATTCTGAACTTTTTTGAAGTCGAAAATCTGCTGCTAAATCTATTAAAGTATTTTTCTCAAGTAAATAATTAGATATAATTTGTGCTTCACCATTAGGCAAAGCCGTGAATATTATGTCAACATTCTCCAAATATTTTTTTTTAAATTTTGATATCTTTGGTAATTTCTGGATTTTTAAAGATTTATCATAGAATGAGATATTTTTACCTACTGAAGTATTTCCACACAAATATTTTATGTTTATGTTTTTGTGTTTAATCAACAATTTTACTAATTGAACACCTATATAACCTGTAGAACCAGCAATTAAAACATTAAGCTTATGCATTTTATATTATAACAGTAAAAAATTAAAAAAGAATTATCTTTTAGAAAATTGGAAGCTTCTTCTAGCTTTTTTTCTTCCAGGTTTTTTTCTTTCAACCGCTCTAGAGTCTCTAGTGGTCAATTTCTCAGTTCTAAGGGTGGATTTAAAGTTTACGTCAAACATTACTAATGCTTTTGAGATACCATGAACCATTGCACCAGCTTGACCTGTAGGACCACCACCTTTAACACTACATCTTACATCATATTCAGTAGCCTGATTGATTATTTCAAATGGTCTCGTTATTAACATCTTGTGATTGTCGCTTGCAAAATAATCAGTAAAAATCTTTCCATTTACATAAATTTTTCCTGAACCTTTTTTAAGCCAAACTTTAGCTATAGATGTTTTTCTTCTTCCAGTTGCATATTTGCTATCTCTAAAGTCTAATTTTATTTTAGATGTTTTTGAATTTACTTGAGTATTTTCCATATTAATTTCTTACAATATTTTTTGTGTTTAATTTATCTAGTTCAATCACTTTAAGATTTTGAGCTGAATGAGGATGGTTATCCCCTGAGTATATTTTTAATTTAGTTAATTGTTTTTTGCCCAAAACACCCCCGGGCAACATTCTTTTAACTGCTAATTTAAGAGTTTCTCCAGGTTTTTTTTCTTTTAGTTTTTCGGGTGTAGTTTCTTTAATTCCCCCAGGGTACCCTGTATGACGGTAATATTTTTTATTTTGAAATTTTTTTCCTGTAAATTTTATTTGTTCTATATTTTTAACAACAACAAAATCTCCACTATCCATGTGAGGAGTATAGGTTGCTTTGTTTTTTCCTCTAATAATTTTAGAAATCACACTAGCTAATCTTCCTACAACTGCATTTCTTGCATCAATTTCATACCATAGCGAAGACAATTGGTCTTTTTTAAGGAATTTTGTCATTGTGCGTGGATTAATACTATTAATAATTACAAAGTCAAATTGATATTTATGTTGTTTTATATAATTTTTTTGATATATTTTTAATTGCCGATTTGTTCCTATTGCGGGCTTGCAGCTAAACAGGATATTTTCAAAAAATCGGTAGGCATTTGAACTATATTGTGCGCCTTGCATAAAGTAAAAGCACTAAAAAAGGAGTAAAAATGAGTACAAAAAGAAACAATCCAGAAACCATAGCTTTACATGGTGGTGATTATAGAAGTGATCCAACTACTAATGCAGTTGCTGTCCCAATTTACAGAACTACTTCATACCAATTTAACAGCGTAGATCATGCAGCCAATCTCTTTGCATTAAAAGAGTTTGGTAATATCTACACAAGAATAATGAACCCTACAAATGATGTACTGGAAAAAAGAATTGCAGCATTGGAAGGAGGTTTGGCTTGTTTAACGGTAGCTTCGGGTCAAACAGCATCATTATTTTCAGTATTAAATGTTGCTCAAGCTGGTGATAATATTGTAAGTTCAACAGATCTGTATGGAGGTACTGTATCATTATTTACTCATACTTTGAGTAAACTTGGTATTGAAATAAGATATGCAGATCCAAAAGATCCTAAAAATTTTGAAAAAAAAATTGATGATAAAACTAGAGCCTTTTATGGAGAAACATTACCTAATCCATATTTGAGAGTATTCCCAATTAATGAAGTTTCAAATATTGGTCGAAAATATAATATACCTCTTATAATGGATAACACAGCTGCACCGGTTATATGTAAACCAATTGAACATGGTGCTGCAGTAGTAATTCATTCTCTAACAAAGTATATCGGTGGGCATGGTACTGCTATTGCAGGAAGTATTGTCGATAGTGGCAATTTTGATTGGACAGCAGATCCTAGTAGACAACCATTATTTAATGAACCTGATGCTAGTTACAATGGAGCTGTTTGGGGTAAAGTTGTACCTGAACTTACTGGAGCAAATGTTCCTTTTGCAGTTAGAGCTAGAGTTTGTTTACTTAGGGATCTTGGATCAGCATGTTCCCCTGATAATGCTTTTGCTATTATTCAAGGACTTGAAACAGTAGCTTTACGAATGAGACAACATTGTGCCAATGCTGAATATGTCGTTAACTTTCTTAAAAATCATAAAGAGGTAACTAGAGTTATTTATTCTACTGAACACGATAAACCTATTGCTGATAGAGCAAAAAAGTATTTAAATGGTGGAAATGGACCTATGGTTGGCATCGAACTTAAAGGTGGCATTGAGGCTGGTAAAAAGTTTATTGAGTCCTTAAAAATGTTTTATCATGTTGCAAATATTGGAGACGCTAGAAGTTTAGCTATTCATCCAGCTAGCACTACTCATAGTCAGTTAAATGAAAAAGAACTAGCAGCTTCAGGTGTTACACAAAGTTATGTTAGATTATGTATTGGTTTAGAGCATATTGACGATATTATTGACGATTTAGATCAAGCTTTAAATAAATCATCAAAAGGAAATTTAAAAGCTGTTAGTTAGTTTTTGTATTTATATACAGAAAATATAAACATGAACTAACTAAAAAAATTGAACTGAACTGATGCATAGCAGCAATATAAATATGCGCACCATGTATTACAGTAAAGATCCCCAAAACAATTTGTAAAACTATAAAAGAACCTAATATATTTACTGATTTATATAATTGATATATTTTATCTTTATACACCTTAAAAAGTATATATAAGTAATATATTGAAATTAGGTATGCTAAATTCCTATGTATAAATTGAACCAAAGAAGGATCATTAAATACAGATAATTTGAACAAATCTATTAAACTATTATCATCAGGAAAGTATGTACTTCCCATGAGTGGCCACGAATTATAGATCTTACCAGCATCCATCCCTGACACGAATGCACCAATTACTATTTGTAAAAAAATTAATATCAAAAATAAAAATGGAATAAAAAAACTTATACCATTTGAAGCATTATTAATGTTAATCTTTAAATAGTTCCAAAAAATCAATGATAAAATTAAAAAAGCAATTAATAAATGAATTGATAATCTATAATGGCTAACGTCAATCCTATTAACTAAACCACTAGAAACCATATACCAACCTATAAATCCTTGAAAACATATTAGAAAAAAAATTAGATAAAGGTTTAGAAGTTTAGAAAATTTAATCTTAAACGAGAAATAAATAAGTGGAATTAAATAACTAACCCCTATAATTCTTCCTAAAAAGCGATGAAACCATTCCCACCAAAAAATTATTTTAAATTCATGCATGGTCATATTATAGTTTTGTAATTCGAATTCAGGTATTTTCTTATAATGATCAAAGTAAACTAACCAATCATTTTGACTTAGAGGGGGGATGAAGCCAGAAAATAGTTCCCACTTAGTTATAGAGAGACCCGAGTCAGTTAGTCTTGTTAAACCTCCAACAACAATCATAATCGATATAATTATAAACATTGAAATTAACCAAACAGATAATTGATAATTAATTTTGGGATTTAAGGTATACATATGTGGATAAATA
>CABYJS010000024.1 GCA_902519375.1 uncultured Pelagibacteraceae bacterium | reverse complement strand
ATTTCCATCATTTGGTGGCAAGCACATTAAACCAATTATATCCAAATCATAGTTATGTTTACAAGAATTTAAAAATTCCTCCAAATCTTCGACAAGCACACCATTTTTTTGTTCTTCTTTTCCAATATTTACTTGAACAAATATTTGGGGTTTAAAGTTTTTCTTTTCTTGTTCCACAGAAATTTTTTCTGCCAGTTTTAAACTATCAAGCGAATGAATATAATCAAATAAAGGTAGAACATATTTAACTTTATTTGATTGTAATTTTCCTACCAAATGAAGTTTAACATGTTTATAATCATTCTTTATAGGAGCCCATTTTTCTTTCGCTTCTTGAACTTTATTTTCACCATAGTGGATGTGTCCATACTTAATCAAAGGAAGTATCGAATTAATTGGAAAAGTTTTTGAAACAGCTATTATTTTAGATTTTTTTTTCTTTAAATCTATTTCACTACTTATTATGTTTAAATTTTTAATAGTTTTGTGATTCATGAATAATATTTACTATTTTATAGACAAATTTGATAAAAACGAAATCTTAAGTTTAGACAAAAAAATCAACATTATTTACAGGAATTATGAGGAAAAAAGTATAGAAAAAGTCATTAAGGAACTATCGGTTTATTGTAAACTTTTAGGAAAAAAACTCTATTTGTCAAATAATATAAAAATTGCCCAACGATATAACCTTGATGGATTGTATATCCCTTCTTTTAATAAAAATCTTAACTTTCATAATAAAAATTTAAAAAATAATTTTAAAATAATTGGATCAGCTCACAACTTAAAAGAAATTAAAATTAAAGAAAAACAGGGCTGTAAAGAGATTTTTATTTCACCAATTTTTTATAATCCTAAAAATAAGAGCTTTTTAGAAATTGTTAAATTTAATAATTTGAATTTAGCAACTAATACTAAAACTATTGCCTTGGGTGGGATTAATAAAGGGAATTTTAAAAAATTAAAATGCACCAGGGTAGTAGGGTTTGCATCAATTAATTGGATAAAAAAAAACCGGCCTAAATTTAATTAGGCCGGTTTAAATATTTTTCTTAAGCTATATTAAAATGCAAAAGATACAGATAATTCTGTTTCTTCGTATTTAACACCAGCAACACCTTCAACGTTATCTGTTTCATACATTGAAGCAGCTAAAGTCATACCACCCATAGTGTAAGCAGCTTGGAAAGCAGAAAGTTCTTCTTCTTCCAATGCAGCAGTAGCACCATGTGCGTTTGTTTGCTCGTCCATTACAGAGTATGAAATTGTTACATCACCAGCTGTGTAAGCTAATGCATAACCAGATCCATCTGTGTCTGCACCTGCTGAAGGAGCATTGTAATAGAACTCTTGGTAACCAACAGTTAATCCACCGTTAGAGTACTTAGCGTAACCAGTTGCAGCTGATTCACCTTGTCTAGCTGCAGTGTTTTTAACTTTCATGTTACCACCACCAAGTGTTAAACCACTTTCGTGTGCTATTTTAACTACATATGCTTCACCTGAACCAGCGTCACCACCAACTGTACCAGCTGATACTTGAGCAACGTTAGCATTTGGATCGTAATCCGCAGCAGCACTTAAAGTTACACCCATTGGTAATTCAATTGATGGAGTGTGGTAAGAAACTGAACCTACGTTTACCGCTGCACCAAAAATGTTACCTTCGTTAGTTGTAGTAGTACCATCCCATGGCTCTTCATAAGCAAATGGTAATACATCATCGATACCATTAGAAGCAGCACCACCGTCATGGTTGAACTGAACTTTACCTAATGATCCCATACCTACAGCCATTTGTGTAGAAGAGTTTGCAACAGCATTATTTGTATCTAGAACATGTGATACACTTACTGTCCAACCCATGTCTAACTCACCTGAAGCGTCAAAGTGTAAGTCAGTGTCAACACCGATACCTTTACCGTTTGAACTTTCAGTTGCAGCCTCGTTACCTTGAGCAGTTGAATAAACCGCTTGAGATTCCATAGTTACTGTAGCATCAACAGCGTGTGCTGATACCATAGCCATAGAACCAGCTAAGGCAGAAAGACCTATTTTTTTGAAATTATTCATAGTCATCCTTTCTTGTTAAAAATATTCATATGAATGGTGGATTTTTAACCTTTCTCATCTGAAAAAGCTTATTTTAACTGAGATTAAGAGATTTTTTTTCTATAGTGTTGCAAAAAAACAACACAATTTTATAGTTTTATTTATCTATTTTCCCAATATAAGTCCTTCTTGATGGTATTCTCTAAGATAAATAAATTACTTAAATATATAGCTTTTTTACTAATTGTAGCAGTTTTTATGAGCAGCTGCGGTAACGTTGGAAGCATAATGAATCCTAAAGAACCAATAGAGCCTAACGCTAGGAAAAGGGCAAAACAAGCTTCTAAGGATGGTAGAGGTATCATATTTGGTGGTAACAGGCGTGGTGGTGGTACCACTTATGAATTTGCAAGTTCAAACCCTCTTTGGAGAGCATCATTAGATACTCTGGATTTTATGGTTTTGGCAACAGTTGATTACGCCGGAGGGTTAATAATTTCAGATTGGTATTCTGATAATGATCCAAATGAGTCAATTAAAATTACATTAAGATTTTTAGATAATGAAGTAAGAGTTGATGCAATTAAAGTTTTGATTCATAAAAAAACATGTAAAAATAATAATTGTCAGATCAAGCAGATTCAAAGTGATTTAGCTTTTGACATTAAAGATAAAGTTTTAAAAAAGGCTGCGTATTTAGTTAAAACTGATAAACAAAAATCAAAATCAAAAAAAATTAAAACTGCAATAACAGGCTCTGAAAAATTCTAATTTTTTTTGTTAGGTGAGATTTTGTGAATAGATATAATTTTAAATTAATTGAAGAAAAATGGCAAAGTTTTTGGAAGAAAAATAAAACTTTTTCTACTAGAGTAGATAAAAATAAAAAGAAATTTTATTGTCTTGAAATGTTTCCTTATCCATCAGGGAAGATACACATGGGGCATGTTAGAAACTACACAATTGGGGATGTTCTTTCTCGATATAAAATTCAAAAAGGCTTTAATGTACTACATCCTATGGGTTGGGACTCATTTGGTATGCCAGCAGAAAATGCCGCAAAATTAAATAATTTAGATCCTAAAATTTGGACAGAAGATAATATTTCTATAATGAAATCTCAACTTGAAAAATTAGGTCTTTCAATTGATTGGGACAGAGAAATTTCAACTTGTTCTCCTGCATATTATAAACATCAACAAAAGTTTTTTTTAGATCTCTATGACAAAGGCCTGGTATACAGAAAAGAGAATTATGTTAATTGGGACCCAATAGATAAAACTGTCCTAGCCAACGAACAAGTCATTAATGGAAAAGGTTGGAGATCAGGTGCTCCTGTTGAAAGAAAAAAACTAAATCAATGGTTTTTTAATATAAATAAATTTGCTGATGATCTTTTAAATGATCTCAAAGATTTAGAGAAATGGCCAGCAAAGGTTAAAACTATGCAACGAAATTGGATAGGAAAGTCTTTTGGCTGCGAGCTAGATTTTGAAATTAAAGGTAATCCAAAAGTTACTAAAATAAAGTGCTTTACAACAAGACCTGACACATTATTTGGAATGTCATTTCTTGCGCTATCTATTGATCATCCTGTTGCAGAATTTTATAAAGACGATAAGGATTTTGATTTATTTAAAAAAAATTGTTCAAAAACTGGGACTACTGAGGAATCGATAGCACAAGCAGAAAAGCTTGGTTTTAAAACAAATTTAACTGCAATTAATCCTCTTGATAAGTCAAAAGAAGTGCCAGTATATTTTGCAAACTTTGTTTTAATGGATTATGGTTTTGGCGCAGTCTTTGGGTGTCCAGCTCATGACCAAAGAGATTTAGATTTTGCATTAAAATATAATTTGAAAATAAATACAGTAGTTAGACCTATAGATGAAGACACAAATTTTAAAGTTGATAAAATAGCATATACAGGACCAGGTGTAATATTTAATTCAAAATTTCTTGATGAATTAAAAGTGCCAGAAGAATCTATCTTAAGTACAATTCAAATTTTAGAGAAGAAAAAAATAGGAAAAAAAAAGATTAATTTTAGATTAAAAGACTGGGGTGTTTCAAGACAACGTTATTGGGGATGTCCTATTCCAATGGCATATGACAATAATAATGAAATCAAAAAAGTTCCTATAGAGCAACTTCCAATAAAACTTCCAGAAAATATTAACTTAAATGTTAATGGGAACCCACTAGATCATCAAGAAGACTGGAAGAAAATAATTATAGATGGACAAGAATGTAATCTAGAAACTGATACTTTGGACACCTTTGTTGACTCATCTTGGTATTTTCTGCGTTTTTGTTCTCCCAAAAATGAGAGTGAAGGATTTAATATAGATGATGTAAATTATTGGATGCCAGTTGATCAATATATTGGAGGTGTTGAACATGCAATACTCCATCTTTTATACTCAAGATTTTTCACAAAAGCTCTAGCTTATCAAAATAAAAAATTTCCAGTCTCTGAGCCTTTTTATGGATTGTTTACTCAAGGTATGGTTTGTCATGAAACTTACAAATTTGAAAATGAATGGCTAAATCCTAATGATGTAATATCCGAAAATGGAAAGGATTTTTATCTTAAAACTAACTCAAAAAAAAAAGTAGTTGTGGGACCGTCAGAGTCAATGTCCAAGTCGAAAAAAAATACAATTGATCCAGAAATAATGATAAAAAATTTTGGGGCGGACTCAGTACGTTTCTTTATTCTATCAGATAGCCCACCTGAAAAAGATGTTCAATGGTCTGATCAAGGAATGCTAGCTTCTTTCAAATTTACTCAAAAATTCTGGAGCTTAAATGTTGAATTAAAAGAAAAATTAAAAAAAATAACTAAAGAAAAATTCCCTCAAAATAAAATCGATGATGATATGTCAACTTTCACTAATCAAATAATTAAGAAAATTACATTTAATCTTGAGAACTTCCACTACAATGTTCTTATAGCTAACTTTCACGAGATATATAACTTTTTGAATAAAATTAAAAATTCAGAAATATTAAACACAGAGAATTTTAAAGAAAATTATATAAAAATTCTAATTGTAATGAATCCAGTCCTACCTCACTTAATAAGCGAATGTTTGGCAGATTTAAATATAAAAGATACTTCATTTTGGCCTGAAATTGATGAAAAATATCTAGAAGAAAAATCAGTAAATATTGTAATACAAATAAATGGAAAAAAGAGAGATCTAATTAATTGTGATAAAGATATTTCTGAGGATGAATTATTTAAAAAAATAAACAAGAATACAGACTTAAAAAAATATTTTATTAATAAGAAAATAATAAAAAAAATTTATGTTAAAAATAAAATAATTAACTTAATTTTAAAATGAGAAAATTATTAACTTTATTATTAATAGTCCTATTGAGTAATTGCTCAGGATATACTCCAATATTTTCATCAAAAGATACAAATTTTTATATAGCTGAAATAGTTATTTTTAATGACAATAGACTAACTAGGAACTTGATTAAAAAATTAAAACCTTACACCATAAAAAATGATCAAAAAAAAATAATTTTAGAATTAGATATGAAAGTCAAAGAGACTGTAACACTTAAAGATGAAAAAGGTAATGTGGCAAGTGAAGAGATGGAAATTATTTTAGAGGTTAAAAGTATTTTGCAAAATGATAATGACAAGAAATTTTTATTTACAGAAAAAATTTACATTTAATGATCAGTCAAATAAATTTGAATTAAATCAATATAAAAAAAATATTCAAAATAATTTGGTTGATAAAATTTACCAAGATCTAATACTAATATTGAGAACTATATAGAATTATGATTATTAAAAACTATGAATTAGAAAAAAATAATTTCTTAGATTCTAAAATTTTTTTATTTTATGGGGATAATGCAGGTTACAAAAAAGAAATTATCAACAAAATTCATCATAAAACTAAATTTGACAAGTTTTTATATTACGAGAAAGATATTCTTAATAATAAAGAAAGCTTCTATAGTTCTGTTCTTACAAAATCATTTTTTGATTCTAGAAAAATTATAATTGTTAATAATACATCTGATAAAATGCTAAGTGTTGTTGAAGAAATTATCAATAAAGACATCGACGACACAATATTAATATTAAACGCAGATATTCTTGAAAAAAAATCAAAAATAAGAAATTTTTTTGAAAAATCCAAAAAATTAGTTTGTGTAGCTTTTTATCCTGATGAATTTCGAAATTTAAGTTTTATTCTGCAAAATTTTTTAAAAGAAAAAAAATTAAAAATTTCCCAAGAATCAGCAAATTTAATAATTGAAAGATCTAATGGAAGCCGTGACCATTTAAAAAATGAATTGAAGAAAATTGAAATATATGCTCTAAATAAAAAAGAGATACATCTTTCTGAGATTATTAAACTTACAAATTTGGGCAAAAATTATAATATTTCAGAACTAGTAGAAAGTTGCCTAGCAAAAAACCATAAAAAAATTTCAAAAATAATTAATGAAAACAATTTTTCAAACGAAGATACAATTATAATAATAAGAACATTTCTGTTAAAAGCAAAAAGATTACTAAATTTAAGCAGAAATTTAGAAGTAGAGAAAAATCTAGACGATGTTGTATCTAAGTATAAACCACCAATTTTTTGGAAAGAAAAAGAAGTTGTTAAATTACAGTTAAATTTATGGTCGATGAACGATCTTAAAAAATTTAATTTATGAGGTCAATAACACAGAATTACTGATTAAAAAAAATATAAATATTTCATTAAACGTATTATTAGATTTTATATTTAAAAATTCTAAACTAGTTAGTAATTAGATTTGATAATGGATATTATCTTATTTAATTGATCCAAATCAGCAAAATTAAAAGTTATTGATCCCTTATTTTTTTTTGATGATTTAATGTTTACGATTAAACCTATTTTTTGTTGTATTGACTCTTCTAAATTTCTTAAGTTGGGATCTTTACTGAAAATTTTAGACCCTTTTTTCTTCTTAAAAATTTTGACAAAATTTTCAGATTGTCTAACAGAAAGTTTTTTATCTACTATTTTAGATGCTATAAAACTTGCATTATCTAGCCCTACTAAGATTTTTGCATGACCGGATGATATTTTTTTCTGTTCGATTAATTTCAACACTTCATTGGGAAGAGTTAATAGCCTTAATGAATTGGTAATATAGCTTCTACTTTTACCGATAAATTGAGAAACCTTTTCTTGGTCATAAGTAAATTCATCAATTAATCTCTTATAACCTTGAGCTTCTTCTAATGGATTTAGATCGTGCCTTTGAACATTTTCTACAATTGCAAACTCTAAAGACTTTAAATCATCAGCTTCTGTTACAACAACTGGAATATCGTGTAGACCTGCTTTCCTTGCTGCCAACCATCTTCTTTCCCCAGCTATAATTCCTATAAAGTACAATTTTTTTAAGCCTAAGATAGGCAAAGGTAGTGCAATTTTTTTTACATGTCACAAAAAAGTACAAGCCTACTGCTGGGTGTATAGCAATCAATAAAAATGATTTTCTAATATTATTAAGGCTTATTGATAAAAAAACAAAAATTATTATTACTTAGTTC
>CABYJS010000023.1 GCA_902519375.1 uncultured Pelagibacteraceae bacterium | reverse complement strand
TTTGGGGTGGTAAAACTGCAGATGGGATAGATTGCTCCTCACTTTTACAAATTTATTTTTATTATAACAAAATTTTTTTTCCAAGAGATACAAAAGATCAGATTAAATATTGTAAAAAAAGGAATAAAAAATCACTTTTAAAAGGTGATATAATATTTTGGATAGGCCATGTAGGAATATGCTTAAGTCACTCTAAATTTATTCATGCATATGGTCCTAAAAAAAAGGTATTAATTATGCCAACAAATCTTACAATTCAGCAAATTAAAGATACTGCAAAATTGATTGTTAAGAAAGTTAGTAATATAAATGCTTATTAGTCTCTTCCAAAATCTGGCTTATTTATATCTTGTTTAAGTTTAATAATTCTAGATCTTACTTTTTTAGTTTGTGCCAATTTTTTCAAAATAGTTTTATTATTTTTAGATATAATATCTTTTTTAAAAGATTTTAGGTTCTTAATAAATAAATCAATTGCTTTTGAAACATTGGTCTTATTATCAAAAAAAATGTCTCTCCACATAATCTCGTTTGAGGCTGCAATCCTTGAAAAATCTCTTAAACCTCCTGCGCTGTATTTTAATAAATCATATTTTTGTTTTTTTTCAAAATCTTGTGCAGATTTAACCAAATTATAAGCAATCAAATGTGGTAAATGACTTGTTATTGAGAAAATCTTATCGTGTTTTTCTGGACTCATTTCAATTGTTCTAGAACCCATTTTACCCCAAAAAGATTTCAAAAACTTTAAATGTATTTTGCTAGATCTTTTTCCTTTAATCAAAACGCACCATTTGTTCTCAAAAAGATTTTGCTTACCATTCTCTGGTCCACTTACTTCAGATCCAGCTATTGGATGACTTGAGGTCCAAAAAAGACCCTTTCTCAAATTTTTATTTACTACTTTAAGAGACTTAAGCTTTGATGAACCTATGTCTGTAATTATATGTCTAGAATGAAGATTTTTATTAATCCTTAAAATAATTTTTTCATATTCACTCATTGGAGTACAAAAAATAATTAATTCTGATTGAGAGACAACATCCTCAGGTTTCCTAATTAAAGTTCCAGGCAATTTTAATCTTTTAATCTTTTTTATATTTCTTTTGGATGTTTCATAAACAAAAATTTTCTTAGCTAATTTTTTTTTATAAATTTTTCTCAATAACGATGAGCCTAACAATCCGCAACCAATAATTAAAATACTCTTCATTTATTAAATATTCCTTCAACTACCCGGATAAACTTCTGACAATCGTCTCGTGAACCTATTGTTAATCTCAACATATTTTTAATCTTATAACCATATTCTGTAGATCTTAAAATAATTCCCTTTGATTTTAGTTTTTCGTAAAATTGTTTAGCTTTAAACTTACAATTAGAAAAGTTTAGTAATAAGAAATTTGCTGAAACTTTATTTGAGCCAATATCATGTTTTTCTAAAAACTTTTTTATTTTCTTTGCATATATGCTGTTATGTTTAACTGATCGTGATATAAATTTTGAGTCTTTAAGAGATTCTTGAGCTGCTAATTGTGCAACTTCGTTTATATTAAATGGTGGTTTAATTTGATTCAAGGCATTAATTATTTTTTTATCTCCATATCCCCAGCCAATTCTTAAAGATGCCAAACCATAAATTTTTGAAAATGTTCTCAAAATAAAAACATTACTTCTGTTTCTAAATAAATCTAAACCAGATTTGTAGTCTGAATTTTTCATATATTCTGCATAAGCATCATCGACAACTAAGAGAATATTTTTTCTTAATTTTTTTCTTAATTCAACAATCTCAAATTTGTTAAGATACGTGCCAGTTGGATTATTTGGATTAGCCAAAAAAACTATCTTTGTTTTTTTAGTTACTTTTTTTAATATTTCTTGAATTGATATCTTGTAATTTTTTTCTTTAGAAAAAATAACTTTTGCTCCAACTATTTTTGCATAAATTCTATACATTAAAAAACTAAATTGTGGAACTATCACTTCATCTTTTGAATTGATAAAAAGTTGACAAAGCATTTGTATAACCTCATCAGAGCCTGCACCACATATGATCTTATCTATATCACATCCAAATTTTCTTGATATTTGGCTCCTCAATTTTTTTGATTTACCATCAGGATATCTTGTAAAATTTAATTTTTTGTTTGATAAAACTTTTTTTGCTTTAGGGCTTATACCTAAAGCGGACTCATTAGCAGACAACTTGGTGACTCTTTTGATTTTCTCAATAACAGATTTTCCTGGCTCATAGACCTCTATATCCAATTTTTTAAATCTAACAGTTGTCATATTTCTTTTTAAAGCTCTTTATAAATAAAATAACAATTTTTCATATAGTATTAGTAAAAATATTTTTTAAAATTGACATACTAAATAACATCTTGTACAAAATTTATGCGCTGATTTATCTGAATTGCGAGCGCTTTAAAAAAACCGCTAAAAATGTTTTTTTTTCTCTCAATTCGCTTATCAGCTTTAATTATGAATATTAAAGATAAAATAAAAACGATTATTGTTGAGAAACCACTAAAATTAGATTGTGGTCAAATTATTAATAATTTTCCACTGGCATATGAAACATACGGTTCTCTTAATAAAAAAAAAGATAATGCGATTTTAGTTTGCCACGCACTAACTGGTGACCAATTTGCAACAGGATTGAATCCAATTACAAAAAAAGATGGTTGGTGGTCTTATGCAGTAGGACCTAACAAATCTATAGATACTAATAAATATTTTATCATTTGTGCAAATGTCATTGGGGGATGTATGGGTTCATTTGGTCCTAGCCATATTAATCCAGAAACAAAGAAGGTATATGGTACAGATTTTCCTGTAATAACAATTAATGATATTGTTAATGCCCAAGTAAATTTACTAGATCATTTTGGAATTAAAAAACTTTTTTCTGTTGTAGGTGGTTCAATGGGTGGAATGCAAGTTTTGCAATTTGTTAGTAATTTTCCAGAAAAAACAAAAACAGCTGTACCCATAGCTTGTACGTCTAGCCATTCAGCTCAGAATATAGCATTCAATGAGTTAGGAAGACAAGCAATTGCTGCAGATCATAATTGGTCTGATGGTAAATATTCATCCAACAACAGCGTTCCTGACAAAGGTTTAGCTGTTGCAAGAATGGCTGCTCACATTACATACTTATCCAAAAAAGGTCTCCAAGAAAAGTTTGGGAGAAAATTGCAAGAAAGAGATGATCTTAAATTTGGATTTGATGCAGACTTTCAAATAGAAAGTTATTTAAGATATCAAGGTTCAGTTTTTGTAGATAGATTTGATGCTAATAGCTATCTCTATATTACTCGAGCAATGGACTATTTCGATCTAGTAAAACAATTTAATGGTAACTTATCTAATGCTTTTAAAAATACAAAAGCTAAGTTTTTTATAATGTCTTTTACATCAGATTGGCTTTATCCCACTCAAGAAAATAAAGATATAGTTATCGCTTTAAACGCTATTGGTATAGATGTTGGTTTTGTAGAAATAGAGTCTGATAAAGGCCATGACTCCTTTTTGTTAGAAGTTCCAGATTTTTTAAAAGCTCTTAAAAACTTTTTAGATAAATCATATTTAGGAAATTAATTATGAAACCAGAATTTAAAGTTATTTCTACTCTAATCAAAAAAGAGTCTCATGTATTAGACATTGGTTGTAGTGATGGAATTTTGATGGAATATTTGAAAAATGAAAAAAAAGTAAACATAAGAGGAATAGAAATTTCAAAATCCAAAGTTCAAAACTGTATTGCAAAAGGATTGACCGTTATAGAGGGCAATGCAGAAAACGATCTGAAACAATTTCCAGACAATTCATTTGATTATGTCGTTTTAAGTCAAACTTTGCAGGCTTTTCTTAATCCTGAAAATGTAATAAAGGAACTTTTAAGAATTGGCAAACAAGCAATTGTAACAATACCAAACTTTGGATATTGGAAAATAAGATTACACCTTTTGCTTAAAGGTACAATGCCGGTGACTAGAACATTACCTGACGAGTGGTATAATACTCCAAATATTCACCTTTGTACGATTAAAGATTTCGTTTTTTTTAGTAAAAAAAAAAAATTTAAGTTATCCAAATCTTTAGCAATGAGAAGTAATAAAGTTTCATATATAAATAATGTAAATTTAAATATGAAAAATTTAAGTACAAATCTTGGAATTTTTTTAATAGAAAAATAAAAATGGAAGTTAAAATAATACCATGTCTTAGCGATAATTATTCTTATTTAGTTTTTGATAAAGATAAGAAAATTGCTTGCGTTATTGATCCAAGTGAAGCTAGACCAGTGATTGAAGCTGTTAATAAGCTTGATTTAGACCTGAGATATATTTTAAACACACACCATCATTATGATCATGTGGGTGGTAATAAAAAATTAAAAGAGGAATTTGATGCTAAAATTATTGGCTATAAAGAAGATCAAAGCAGAATCCCTGAAATAGATATTCTAGTAGAAGATGGTCAAATTTGGTCTAATGATAATTTTGAAATTAAAATTTTTCATGTACCGGGACATACCTCCGGTCATATCTGTTATTATCTGGAAAAAAATAGGATTATTTTTACAGGTGATACTTTGTTTTCCCTTGGATGTGGAAGAGTCTTTGAAGGTACCAATGAACAGATGTTTAATTCTTTAAAAATTATCAAAAATCTACCCCCTGAAACTGAGGTCTATTGCGGTCATGAATATACTCTTCAAAATTCAAAATTTTGTATAGAACATGACGCTAATAATCTAAAACTTAAAAAAAAAATTAAAATAATAAAAGAAAAAGTACAAAAAGGGCATCCAACTGTGCCAAGCAAAATACAAGATGAAATTGAATGTAATATATTTTTAAAAGCAGTCAGCTTAGATGTTTTTTCAAATTTAAGAGATTTAAAGGATAATTTCTAATTTATAGAGCTTGACTAAAACTAGGCTAAGACTATATTGCGTACATTAAAAATTACTACACTATGTCATACGCAATAATACAAACAGGTGGAAAACAATATAAAGTTAAATCTGGAGAAATTTTAAAAATCGAAAAATTACCAGACTCTAAACCTGATACTAAAATAGAATTTAAAGATATATTAGCTTACGGGGATGATAAAATAATAGAAATAGGAACACCCTTAGTTCATGGTTCAAAAGTGGAGGCAAATCTCATTAAAAACAGTAAAAACAGAACAGTTTTGATATTTAAAAAGAGAAGAAGACAAAATTCAAGAAGAAAAAACGGACATAGGCAAGAATATTCATTAATTAAAATTAATAAAATTTTTTCAAAAGATGGTAAAGTTCTGTCTGAAGCTGAAAAAATTTCTAAGCCTTCAAAAAAAGAGGTGCCTAAAAAAGAAGTAAGCAAATAGGAAAAAGTTATGGCAACAAAAAAAGCAGGTGGATCTTCTAGAAACGGACGAGATAGTGCTGGCCGAAGACTAGGTGTAAAAAAATATGGTGGTGAAACTGTGATACCTGGAAATATAATTGTTAGACAGAGAGGTACTAAGATATTTCCTGGAGAAAATGTGGGCATGGGTAAAGATCACTCAATTTTTTCAGTTGTAAAAGGTAAAGTAGTTTTTAAAAAGACTAAATCAGATAGAACTTTTGTTTCAGTAAAACCCAATTAATAGTACAACTTAAAACTAGTGTTGTATTATGAAATTCTTAGATCAAGTAAAAATTTATGTTAAAGCCGGAAATGGTGGGGATGGTTCTCCAAGTTTTAGAAGAGAGAAATTTATTGAGTATGGAGGACCTGATGGTGGAGATGGTGGCAAAGGTGGTTCAGTAGTATTTAAAGCTGAACAAAATCTTAATACTTTAATTGACTATAGATATCAACAACATCACAAGGCAAAAAGAGGTGATAACGGTTCTGGACAAAATCGTACAGGGAAAAGTGGAGAAAATTTAATCCTAAAAGTTCCTTTAGGCACTCAAGTCTTTGAAGAAGATAATAAAACGTTAATTTATGATTTTGTAAAAATTGGAGAAGAATTTGTTGTTGCAAATGGTGGTAAGGGAGGTCTTGGAAATACAAGGTTTAAAACTTCTACAAATAGAGCACCGAGAAAATTCACAAAAGGAACATCAGGAGAAGAGTTTGTCGTCTGGCTTCAATTAAAAACAATAGCCGATATTGGAATAATTGGATTACCAAATGCTGGCAAGTCGAGTTTATTAGCTGCAATAACTAATGCAAATCCTAAAATTGCAAATTATCAATTTACTACTTTGAATCCTAATCTTGGAGTGGCAAATTATGATGACAAAGAAGTTACTATAGCAGACATTCCTGGCTTAGTAGAAGGGGCTCATAAAGGAACTGGTCTTGGAATACAATTTTTAAAACATATAGAAAGATGTAAGACTCTATTACACATGATTGATATAACTAATAATGATTTAAAGAAAAGCTACAAACAAATTAAAAATGAGTTAAAAAATTATAGCTCTAAAATATCAAAAAAAAGAGAACTAGTAGTTTTGAATAAAACAGATCTAATTAATAATGATGATATAAAGAAAATTATTAAGGATTTCTCAAAATTTACTAAATCTGAGGTTATTACGCTGACCACATTTGAAAAAAAATCTATTTCTAAAATTAAAGCTAAACTAATATCTTATGCATCTTAAAAATTCAAAAATTATAATTATAAAAATTGGATCATCTCTAATAGTGGATGCAGAAAGAAAAATTAGAAAAAAATGGTTAACTAGTTTTGCAAAAGATATCAAAAAATTAAAGTCAAAAAATAAAAAGATAGTAATTGTTAGTTCTGGAGCTATAGCTCTTGGTTGTAAAAAAATGAATTATAATAAAACCAATCTACGATTAGACAAAAGTCAAGCTATAGCATCAATAGGTCAAATAGAATTAATGAATTTATTTTCAGAAACATTTTTAAAATTTAAATTAAATATTTCTCAAATTTTACTAACTCTTGATGATACCGAAGAAAGAAGAAGATCAATAAATGCAAAAAGAACTTTTGAAAATTTATTTAAACTTGATTATATTCCCATAGTAAACGAAAACGACACCATAGCCACCTCTGAGATAAAATATGGTGATAATGATAGATTGGCATCAAGGGTAGCTCAAATTACAAATGCTGACACTCTAATATTATTATCAGATGTAGATGGACTTTTTACAAAAAATCCTAAAATGTTTAAAGATGCTAGGTTAATTAAAACAGTCAATAATTTGAATAAAGATATTAAAAATATTAATATTAGGGGGATGACAGAGTTTGGAAGTGGTGGAATGAATACCAAGATTGAGGCTGCTAAAATTTGTAACTTAGCAGGATGTAACATGGTTATCGCTAACGGATTATATCTTAACCCTATAAGTCAAATAGAAAAAAATGATAATTGCACTTGGTTTATATCAAAGACATCGAAACTACACGCGAGAAAAAAATGGATCATAAGTTCTATTTCTCCTAAAGGAGAGTTAACAATAGATGAAGGAGCAAAAAAAGCACTAATAAACGGAAAAAGCTTATTAGCAGCAGGTATCAAAAAAGTTTCAGGAAAATTTAGTAAAGGTGACCACATAAAAATTCTAGACAATAAAAAAAGAGAATTTGCTAGAGGTCTAAGCTCTTTTTCTTCAGAGGAAATAAACAAGATAATGGGATGTCATTCAAATGAAATTCGAGAAATTCTTGGATATGTTTCAAAATCAGAAGTAGTTCATAAAGATGATATGGTGGAAAT
>CABYJS010000022.1 GCA_902519375.1 uncultured Pelagibacteraceae bacterium | reverse complement strand
ATTGGTGTAATTGGTGTAATATATGAAAGTAGACCTAATGTTACATCAGATGTTGCTTCACTGTGTTTCAAATCAGGTAATTCGGTAATTTTAAAAGGTGGTTCTGAGGCTTTTTATTCAAATCGTATGCTTTCAAAATTGTTTAGAAAATCTCTTAAAAAAAACAGAGTAGATGAAAATTTTGTACAATTTATAGACATTAAAAGAAGGACGGTGGTTGATTTTCTTTTGACTAAGATGAATGATTTTATCGATGTACTGATTCCAAGAGGAGGAAAAAGTTTAGTAAAGAAAGTTCAAAAACTTTCAACAATCCCAACTATTGGACATCTAGAGGGTGTATGTCATTCATATGTAGATAAAAATGCAAATCTTACAATCGCAAAAAAAGTTATTTATAACGCTAAGATGAGAAACTCAGCTATTTGTGGAGCAACTGAAACTATTTTGTTACATGAAAAAATAATTAAAAAATTTATAAATCCAATTTTAAAAGGTCTAGAGAGTAATGGATGTAAAATTATTGGGGATAATAAAGTAACTAAATTATACAATGGTAATGTCCAGAAAGCTTCTATAAAAGATTGGTCTAAGGAGTATCTATCATCAATTGTTTCAGTAAAATCAGTTAAAAACTTAGATGATGCAGTAAATCATATTAATAGATATGGGACAATGCATACTGATTGTATAATTACTCAAAATAAAAAGACTGCTAGAAAATTTCTAAAAGAAGTGAAAAGTTCAATTGCTATGCTTAACACATCAACACAATTTGCTGATGGAGGAGAATTTGGTTTTGGTGGTGAAGTTGGAATATCTACAAATACTTTACCTCCCCGAGGGCCAGTAGGTTTGAATCAATTAGTTTCTTATAAATATCAAGTATCTAGTAACGGCAAAATAAGGAAATAACTTGGGTCTAAAAAAAGATAAAATTGGAATTCTTGGTGGATCATTTGATCCTGCCCATAAAGGTCATCTTGCAATATCAAAAGATGCCGCGAAAAGATTAAAACTTAAAAAAGTAATATGGGCAATTACGAAAAAAAATCCTTTTAAAAGAAAAAGTAATCTGAGTCTTTCAATTAGAATAAAATTCTGTAAAAAAATAATTAGCAAAAATAATTTCATAAAAGTTAAATTTTATGAAGATATTATAAGATCAAATAAAACAATTAGTTTAGTTAACTATCTTAACCGAAGTAAAAAAAATGAGATTTACTTTTTAATGGGTGCAGACAATTTAATCAATTTCCATAAGTGGCATAAATGGAAGGATATTTTACAAAAATGTAATATTATAGTCTTTGACCGCCATGGATATAAAAAAAGATCTTTAAATTCAGTGACATTTAAGAGACTTAATAAGAAGAATTTAAAATTTATAGAATTTGATAAAGTCAATATTTCTTCTTCTCAATTGAGAAAAATTTGATAATCTTAAACTAATTAATGGATAAAATTTCAGATTTAAAACAAATCGTAATTAACACCTTAGATATAAATAAAGCTCAAGATATAGTTAGTATAGATCTTAAAGATAAAAGTTCTATGGCTGATTATATGATTATAGCTAGCGGAACTTCCTCTAGGCATATTCAATCGTTGTCAGAACAAGTCTTAGAAAAATTAAAAGATAGTGGAATTAAAGATTCTAGAATTGAAGGTAAAGATAGTAATGAATGGAAGCTGGTTGATGGTATAGATTTAATAATCCATATATTTCACCCTGAAAAAAGAGAATTTTACGAACTTGAAAAAATGTGGTCTGAATTAATCCCAAAAGAAAAAATCATGATATGATCAAGAATTTTTTTAGAATATTTTTTTTATTTATAATAATTTCTACTTCAATAGTAAATTCCTCTGAAAATGAAATTTATCAAAAAATTGATGTTTTTGGGGAAGTGTTAGAAAAAATTAATAAAGAGTATGTAGACGAGATAGACCAATCTGAGAGTATGGATTCTGCAATTAATGGCCTCCTTCAATCTTTAGATCCCTATTCTGCATATATGACTCCTGAAACATTTAATCAAATGCAAACAGAAACGAGTGGCGAATTTGGTGGTCTTGGTATTGAAGTAAGTATGGAAGCGGGTGTTGTAAAAGTCATTTCCCCGATTGATGATACACCAGCATCAAAAGCAGGTATTAAAGCAGGTGATTACATTGTTAAAATTGATAATATTCAAGTCCAAGGAAAATCTTTAAGTGAAGCAGTAGAATTAATGAGGGGCCCTGTCGGATCAGCGATAGAACTTACCATAAGAAGAATAGGGGAAAAAAAGGCTCTAAAATTTAATATAATAAGAAAAATTATTGAAATTCAATCAGTCAAGTCTGATATTTTAGAAAAAAATATTGGTTATATTAGATTAACTTCTTTCAACGAAAATAGTGGTGAACAAATAAAAAAAAAAATAAAAGAATTGGAGGATAAAAAAGAGGTTAAAGCATATATTTTAGACCTCAGAAATAATCCAGGAGGTTTACTATCACAAGCAATAAGAATTTCTGACTTTTTTTTGGAAAATGGTGAAATCGTATCAACAAAAAGTAGAAAAGCCTCTGAAAATAGAAAATGGTTTGCAAAAAAAGGTGATTTAACCAATGGAAAAACACTGATTGTAATGATCAACTATGGTTCTGCTTCTGCATCTGAAATAGTAGCTGGTGCACTTAAAGATCATAAAAGAGCAATCTTATTAGGTGAAAATAGTTTTGGTAAAGGATCTGTGCAATCAATAATACCTTTAAAAAATGAGGGAGCGATAAGATTAACTGTTGCTAAGTATTATTTACCATCCGGCAAATCTATTTCTGAAGTGGGAGTATCTCCAGATATTGAAATTGATGAAGAGTCAGATGACTTTCAAATTAAAACTAAAACAGATAATCAATTAAATTACGCTCTAAAACTACTCAACGGTTAGGATGGAAGATAAATTTAAGAATCTGCCTCTTAGAAATGGTGTGGGTATTGTAATTTTGAATAAACAAAATAAAGTTTTTGTAGCTAAGAGAATTGATAATCCTAAAGATTTTTGGCAAATGCCTCAGGGGGGAGTAGATAATGGAGAAAGTTTTTTAACAGCTGCTTACAGAGAGTTAGAAGAAGAAACTAGTATAAAAAATGTTGAATTAATTCAAGAAATTGATGGTACTACAACCTATGAACTTCCAAAACATTTATTGGGTATTATTTGGAAAGGCAAATATAAAGGCCAGAAACAAAAATGGTTTTTAATGAGATATTTAGGAGAAGACTCGGAAATAAATATTAAGACACATAAGCCTGAGTTTTTAGAGTGGCAGTGGATAGATTTAGATATGATTACAGAAGTAGTTGTTGACTTTAAGTTACATGTTTACGAAGAACTCAAGGAAAAAATACAAAAAATAATTAATTAAGTGATCTTAACACTTCAATTTTTTGATCAGCTAAATATTTAGCTTGATCGTTAATTTCATCTTTGTTAGCTTCCTCTTCTGCTTTCTTTAGTAAGTCTTGCAATTTATTTTTTTCTATCTCTTTTAAATTGAAAATTGAACTAGTCAAAACAGATAGGTTGTTGTTTTTAAATTCAACAATCCCATCCTCTACATAAAATTTATCTTCTCCTGATTTTGCATTGATAGTTATTATTCCTGGTTTCAAAAAAGAAATTATAGAAATATGATCTTTAAGTATTCCCATCTCACCCTCAAATGCAGGAATTATAACTTCGGTAGCATCTTCTTTTGATAAAAAATATTTTTCTGGATTAATTATTTCTATTTTAAATTCTTCACTCATTGTGCTACTGCATCTTTTTTCATTTTTTCTGCTTTTTCTATTGCTTCTTTGATTGTTCCAACCATATAAAATGCCGCCTCAGGTAGATGATCATACTCACCTTTACAAATTGCATCAAATCCTTTTATTGTTGACTCTAAATCAACAAGTTTTCCTGGGGATCCTGTAAATACTTCTGCAACAAAGAAAGGTTGAGACAAAAATCTTTGAATTTTTCTAGCTCTAGCTACAACTAATTTATCTTCTTCAGACAATTCGTCCATACCTAAAATTGCAATAATATCTTGTAGAGATTTGTATGTTTGTAAAATTTTTTGAACTTCACGTGCTACTCTGTAATGTTCATCTCCAACTATTCTTGGATCTAAAATTCTTGATGTAGAGTCTAAAGGATCTACAGCAGGATAAATACCAATTTCAGCAATTTGTCTTGAAAGTACAGTTGTTGCATCAAGGTGAGCAAATGAAGTTGCTGGAGCAGGATCAGTTAAATCATCTGCAGGTACATAAATTGCCTGTACAGAGGTAATTGAACCCTTATTAGTTGTCGTTATTCTTTCTTGTAAATTACCCATATCAGTAGCTAGCGTAGGTTGATAACCAACTGCAGATGGTATTCTTCCCAAAAGAGCTGAAACCTCGGATCCTGCTTGAGTAAATCTAAAAATATTATCTACGAAAAAAAGAACATCTTGTCCTTCTTGATCTCTAAAATATTCTGCAACAGTCAATCCTGTAAGAGCCACTCTTGCTCTTGCTCCAGGTGGTTCATTCATTTGTCCGTAAACTAATGCAGCTTTAGATCCTGTGCCCTCTTTTTTAATAACTCCTGAATCAATCATTTCATGGTACAGATCATTTCCCTCTCTGGTTCTTTCACCAACTCCAGCAAATACAGAAAATCCACCATGAGCTTTAGCTACGTTATTAATTAATTCCATAATTAAAACTGTTTTTCCAACTCCTGCTCCTCCAAATAATCCAATTTTTCCACCTTTTGCATAAGGGGCTAATAAATCAATTACTTTAATACCTGTTACAAGAATTTCTGTTTCTGTAGACTGATCATTAAATTCTGGTGCTGCTCTATGAATAGGCCAACTTTCTTTAGTCTTAACTATTCCTCTCTCATCAATTGGCTCTCCAATTACATTTATAATTCTTCCTAATGTTTCAGGGCCAACTGGTACTTTAATTGGAGACTTTGTGTTAACTACTTCATCTCCTCTTTTCAATCCTTCTGTTGCATCCATAGCAATTGTCCTTGCTGTAGACTCTCCTAGATGTTGTGCAACTTCTAAAACAAGTCTATTATCACCATTTTTACATTCTAAAGCTGTTAGAATTTCAGGTAAATCCCTGTCAAATTTTACGTCTACTACTGCTCCAATAACTTGTGTGATTATTCCTTTGCTCATAATTATAAACTTTCTGCTCCTGATATAATTTCTATTAATTCTTTAGTAATTGCTGCCTGACGACTTCTATTATACTCAATAGTAAGCTTGTCAACCATTTCACCTGCGTTTCGGGTTGCATTATCCATTGCACTCATTCTTGATCCCTGCTCACTAGCTGAATTCTCTAACATTGCCTTAAAAATCTGTGTAGATATATTTTTTGGTAATAAATTTCCTAAAATTTCGTCTTCCTCTGGTTCAAATTCATAACTATCCTCTGATTTATCTTCTACAGAATTTTCTACTTTCAATGGGATTATTTGCTGAGCTTGGGGAATTTGAGTTATTACATTCTTAAATTGATTATAAAAAATAGTGCAAACATCAAACTCTTCTTTATTAAATTTTTCAATCACAATTTTACCAACTTTATCAGCATCAAAATAATTTGCATGTTTTGAGTCTTTGAATGAAATATTTTCAATTATTTTTTCACCATAAGCTCTTTTAAGTTGATCATTGCCTTTTGAGCCAACAGTTATAATCTTCAAATTTTTCCCTTCTTTTAAAAGCTTGGCAAAATAGCTTTTTGCTTTTTTAATTATATTTGAGTTAAATCCACCACATAAACCTCTATCAGAAGTCATGATAACGCAAAGGTGTATTTTATCATTTCCCGATCCAGAGAGTAATTTTGGAGCATTCTCTTTATCTGAAATTCCATCAGATAAATTAAGAATAATATTATTCATTTTTTCTGAATAGGGTCTTCCCTTTTCCGCACTTTCCTGTGCTCTTCTAAGTTTTGCCGCAGCTACCATTTTCATAGCTTTAGTTATTTTTTGTGTAGATTTTACACTAGCTATTCTTTTTTTAAGGTCATCTAAACTCGCCATGATCTATTAAGATTTAAAATTTTCCTTAAGTTTAGAGATCACTTCGACAAGTAACTTTTCCTTATCTTCCTCAAGTTTACCTAAACTTTGGATAGACTCAATTATCTCAGGTTTATCAGATTTACATTTTTCAATAATTTTATTTTCAAACTGAGCAATATCTTTTAGATCAATATCATCCAAATATCCTTTTACTCCACAAAATACAGAAATAACTTGCTCTGCTACAGTCATTGGTGAATATTGTTTTTGTTTAAGAAGTTCTGTGAGTTTAGAGCCTCTATTTAAAAGTTGCTGTGTTGAAGCGTCCAAATCAGATCCAAATTGAGCAAAAGCGGCCATTTCCCTATATTGAGCTAACTCCAATTTCATTGATCCAGAAACTTTTTTCATAGCTTTAGTTTGAGCTGATGATCCAACTCTCGATACAGATAAACCAACGTTAATTGCAGGTCTAATACCTTGGTTAAAAAGTTCTGTTTCTAAAAATATTTGACCATCGGTAATTGAGATTACGTTAGTAGGAATAAATGCAGATACATCACCACCTTGTGTTTCAATAATCGGTAAAGCAGTTAAAGATCCTCCACCATGTTCATCACTTAATTTAGCAGCTCTTTCAAGTAATCTACTATGCAAGTAAAATACATCTCCAGGATAAGCTTCACGCCCTGGAGGTCTTCTTAACAAAAGTGACATCTGCCTATATGCAACTGCTTGTTTTGATAAATCATCATATATAATTAGTGCATGCATCCCATTATCTCTAAAAAATTCACCCATCGCACAACCTGTATAGGGCGCTAAGAATTGAAGAGGTGCTGAGTCTGATGCAGTTGCCGCAACAATTGTTGTATATTCCATTGCCCCTGCTTCTTCTAAAGTTTTTTGAATCTGTCTAACAGTCGATCTTTTTTGTCCTACAGCAACATAAATACAATAAAGTTTTTGTTTTTCATCCCCCGACTCATTAATTTTTTTTTGATTGATTATTGCATCAATAGCAACTGCTGTTTTTCCAGTTTGTCTATCTCCAATTATTAATTCCCTTTGACCTCTTCCAACTGGCACTAAACTGTCAATCGATTTTAAACCGGTTTGCATTGGTTCACTTACTGATTGTCTTGGTATAATTCCTGGTGCCTTAACTTCAACTCTACTTTTTTTAATGGATTTATCTAAGGCACCTTTTCCATCAATAGGATTGCCAAGTCCGTCAACTACTCTTCCTAATAATTCTTTTCCAACTGGTGTATCAACAATACTCCCAGTCCTTTTTACAACATCGCCCTCTTTAATATTTCGGTCATCACCAAAAATAACAACTCCGACATTTTCACTCTCTAAATTTAAAGCCATACCTTTTGAGCCATCAGAAAATTCAACCATTTCTCCTGCTTGAACATTGTCTAAGCCATATATTCTAGCTATACCATCACCAACAGATAAAACTTGTCCAACTTCTGAAACTTCAGCTTTTTCTCCAAAGTTTTTGATTTGTTCTTTTAAAATTTTAGTTACTTCTGACGGATTTATTTCCATGTTAAGCCTCAATCATCTTATTTTCAATTAGTTGTAATTTATTTTTAATAGAAGTGTCAATCATTGTACTCCCTACCTGTACAACTAAACCTCCAATTAAACTTTGATCATATTTGTAGTTTAATCTTATTTTTAATTTAAAATTTTTTGATAATTCTTCAGTAATTCTATCTATTTCAATTTTGGAAAGTTCTTTTGCTGATTTAATTTCTGCTTTCAATTCACCTCTTTTTTCTGAGCAAATTTCATTAAATTTTTTTAGAATGTTTTCAACAAAAAAGAATCTACGTTTTGTAATTAAAAATCCTAAAAAATTTTTAAACAAAATATCAAGTTTTGAATTTTCAGATATTTTATTTATTATATTCATCAGAATATCCTTACCAATAGTTGGA
>CABYJS010000021.1 GCA_902519375.1 uncultured Pelagibacteraceae bacterium | reverse complement strand
AATATTAGTGGAAGTGATTTGTATCATGTAATAAACAAATCTGATAAGGTAATTGCCTTTCATGGTATGATGACCAATTTAGCCTCAATTGAAAAAAAAAATGTTTTAGACTTATTTCTTTGCGAAATAAATACAATTGCTGATTTTAGAAGATATAAAAATGCCCTTTATGAATTTAAGCCAATTTATAATAATTATGATTTCATAGTTCCAAGTAAGGATATAGATAAAACAATAAGGAAAATGAAATTTTCTTTAAAAAAATGACCCGTAAATTAATTACACGTATTTCGAATGAATTAGGAAATCAGCTTTTTATGTATGCATCAACTTTTGCTATCGCAAAAAAGTTAGATAGAAAGTTATTAATAGACAATGAAACCTCATTTAAGTCAAAAAAAAACATCAGTAAATATGGATTAGATAATTTCACAATTAGCTCAGATATTGCTGACAAAAATGACAAGTTTTTAGGAATAATGGGTTATATGAAAAGAAAACTGTTAAAAAAGTTGGATTATTTCTTAAATAATAAAAACTTTTATGTCGAGGCGAAAGATAAAAATAAAATAACCAAATATAATGAAGATATTTTTCATATTAAATTGTCAAATAAAGCCTTTTTTGAAGGATATTTTGAGTCTGAAAAGTACTTTATTGATATTAAGGATCAAATATTAAATGAGTTTGAGTTTATAAATGCAAATCAGTACAAAAAAACACCTTATTTTGAAAAAATAAACCAAAATAATACTGTTTCGATTTGTCTAAGGCAAAACAGGTTTATTGAGGGAAAAGGTAATAATAATACACAAAATAAAGAAAAATCTAATATATTTAGAGATGAACAAATCAATTATATTAATAAATCGATAAATTATTTAAAAGAAAAAATTGATAATCCTACTTTTTATTTATGGTCAAATGATTTAGATAATATTGATATGTCTATGTTTAATAGTCAAATTGTTAAAATTCACCATAATTCAGAAACTATTTTAGATGTTGATAAAAGATCACTAGATTTATTTCTCATTTCACAGTGTAGTCATCATATTGTTATCCCATCTTCTTTCAATTGGTGGGGGGCTTGGCTATGTAAAAAAAATAATAAGATAATTTGTAGACCTGCTGAAAATCTTTTTTCAACTTTTAAAATTAATAATTTAGATTTTTGGCCAAATGACTGGATTAAGATATCATGAACCTAATTGAAATTGGAAAAAAATATCCCTCAAGTAAGAATATATCTGGCTTTATTCAATTGTATGAAAAGTATTTTTCATCTTTAAAAAATTCGAAAATAAATATACTTGAAATTGGTGTAGAAGGGGGTGATAGTTTACGTATTTGGCGTGAATATTTTACTAACGCAAATATATGTGGAATTGATATTGATAAAAAAGATTTCAAAATAGATAACACAGAAATTCTACAAGGTGATCAATCAGATGAAAATTTTTTAAAAACTCTTATCGATAAATATAAAAACTTTGACATCATTATTGATGATGGCAGTCATCAAGCCAAACATATAATTGCATCTTTTAAATTTTTATTTCCTTATCTTAATAATAATGGAATATACGTCATTGAGGATCTTCAAACTTCATACTTTCCAAGATATGGTGGTTCAAGAATAAATCTTAACAAAAAGAAATCATCAATGAATTTTATAAAATCTCTAACTGACACGATTAATTATGAAAAAAATGATCGTCCTTTTTATAAAAAGAGTAATTTTGACGGGCATATAAAGTCAATTTATTTTCATCAAAACATTGCATTTATTAATAAGGGAGAGAGTGTGAATTATTTTTATAATGAAGATTTTAAAGAAACTTTTGTAGATAAAATTAAAAAGTTAATTTCTAATCTTTTTTAAATCTTTACTTTATTTAAAGCATTGTTTTTGAATAAATTTGCATCTTGTATATATCTTCTAACCATTTGAGTAGTTTTATGTCCCGTCATAGCCATAATGTTTCTTTCTTCTGCGCCAAATTCAGCAGCTGTTGTAGCAAAACCTGATCTTAAACTGTGACCAGCATATCTAGATGGATCAAGACCTGCTATTTCAGCGTATTTTTTTATAATTAATGCTACTGATTTATCTGAGATTTCAAAAATTTTTTTGTTAATTGAAGTTTCAGACTTAAATTTCATGTATTCTTTAAGAGCTATAACTGGACAAAATTCTTGATTATCAAAGTAGGGGATTGCTTTAATGACACCTTCGCCAGATTGGTCAGTTTTTGATCTTTTAATAAGTATTTTTACTCCCTCATCAACAAATTCAATGTCGTCATTTTCCAAATTAACTAGTTCCGATCTTCTAAATCCACCAGCAAATCCCACTAATATCAATGCTCTATTTCTAAGTTTCTCTTTTTTTTCTTCATCTAAAGCTTTAATAATTAATTTTAAATCATTGATTAATATAGGTTTTTTTGCTTTCTGTCTTGAACCTAAGGTTCTTTTAATCCCATGTAAATTTTCCATTATGATCGGATGTTTAGTATCAAGATAATGCCCTTTTAACTTATGAATAACGCTTATAGAGGCTATTCTTCGTTTTAAAGTACTAAATTTTGATGTTTTTGAAAGGTTAGTAATGTACAGAGCAATGATTTTTGGTTCTGTTGGCATTGAGGAAAAACCATTTTTTGCGCAGAAACTTGAAAAATCTTTAAAATCAGATTGATAAGCTCGTAAAGTATTATTAGCTTTAGAGTTCTTCAAGTTTTTTAAAGTTTCAATTTCTAAGCTTTTAACGTCTGTTATTAGTTCATTCATATTTATTTCCGATAACCATTAATTATCGGAAGTTATATAATAGATGATTTTTAATGTCAATAGTTTAAATTATAAAAAATATGGGTTCGATTGATGGAGAAATTCCTGCAGTATGGTTTTTAATTAGCTCGATTGGTTTCGTTATATTAACATTTATCCAATATCGAAACACTGGTAAGAGCTTTAATACAATATTTCTGTCTGTAATGGCTATTATATTTTTTGCTAGTTATATAATTTTAACTATTCCACTCTAAAAACCAGTGAAAGGAACAAAATTTCAATTAAAAGTCTGGAAATACCTTAAAACAATACCAAAAGGTAAGGTAAAAACCTATAAACAGGTGGCTATTGGTATAGAAAGCCCTAAATCAGCTCGTGCTGTTGCTAATGCTTGTGCTAAAAACCCATATGCTCCAAAAATACCCTGTCATAGAGTGATTAGATCTGATGGAGCTCTTGGAGGCTACTCTGGAAGAGGTGGAATTAAGCAAAAGCTTAAATTACTTAGATCCGAAAAGGTAGCGATTTAGTTCTATTTTAGGGCTTTTTTACATTAAAAAAGTCAGTAAAATCAATGTTTTTTGATCTTTTTAATTGATTTCTTTTAAATTAGCAAAGTTCACCCTTTAGTTGTACCATATATGAAGTTTCAGCTAAAATAGACCCCTCTATGACCGTTTAAATGGTATATTCAATTAGTGCATCACTCTACTATCCCACTATATCAACGTTTCTAGACCACCCTATTTTTCAATCAATTTCATGTTTAAGATGTTTAAAAATCCTCTATTTTATTGGATTAATTGATGTTTTTCATTATTTAGCAAAAAATCAATGTCTTTTATCGCAATTAATAGTTTTTAAGTTTGAAATATTTCTCAATTTTATCATAATTCATATAATTTTATATTTTAAAATTTGTAATAAAAACAATTGTTTAAACACTGTACTTAATGTAATACTTTATATATTAGTAAATAAATCACATCTATTATTTTAACTTTCTTACTATGCTCCCTCTCCTAGAAATGTAAATGCCACTTAGTACAATAATAAACAATCCTAAGAAAGTCCAATTATCTGGGAAATCACCAAAGATATAATAACCAATTATAATATTTGTTATGATCTCAAAATAGCTAAATGGAGCTAGTTTAGAGGCATCAGCATATTTAAGAGACAAAATTATAAATAAATGACCTATACAGGCAAATATTCCTATAGCAGCCATCATGGACCATTGATTAAACGTTGGCTTAACCCATACAAATGGCATAACTGTAGAAACAATTATAGCCCCTACTATGCCAGTTAATAATAAAGTTAATAAAGGATTATCTGAAGTACTTAGTTTCCTTGTTATAATTAAATAAAATCCATACATGATACCTGTCCACAGTGCGGCTATACTTGCTAAATTAATTTCAACAAAACCTGGTCTAATAACCACTAAAGAACCTATAAAACCTAAAATTACTGCAGACCATCTTCTAAATCCTACCCTCTCACCTAAGAATATTGGTGAAAAAGCTGTAACAATTAATGGAGCAATAAATGCTAATGTAAGCGCCTTAGCTAAAGAGATTATTGAAATTGCATAAAAAAAACTAATGTTTGCACATAATAATATTAAACCTCTAATTAATTGAAGCTTAGGTTTATCAGTCCATACTAATTTTTGTCTAAAAAATAAAAACATTATTGGTAAAGTAAAAGCAACAGTAAAAAAATATCTTGCCCATGTTATCTGTAACACTGGAAGATCTGTACTAAGATATTTAGCAAATCCATCCATAATTGGAAGCATAACCCAAGCTAATAAGTTAAAAGTAATAGCCTTCATTTAAAAAAGATATATGTTAATTAAAGTACTTTAAAGCAAAGAATACGACTACTGGTATAGTAACAAATGACATTAAAGTTGATACAACTATAGTACTAGCAATACTATCAACAACTTTTTTTGGAGAGTACATTGAGCCAACGAGATAATTTAATATAGCACTAGGCATAGCACTTTGTATTAATAAAACACCAGCAGCAAATCCAGATAAATTAAAATTATATATTAAAGTAAATGCTATTAAAGGTCCTAAGATCACTCTACAAAGAGAGAGTATTATAGAGTCTTTCAATGAAAACTTAAATCTTGTTAAAGCTATTCCTAAAGACATTAAAACTAAAAAGATAGTAGCATAAGTTAATAAAAAAGTGGTGTTTTCAAGAAATAATGGAGTTTCAATTTCAAAATATAAAAAAAAGACTGATATAATGATTGCATAAACTGGCGGGCTTTTGATTACGACATCCAAAGAGAACTCTTTTTTTGCGAGAAAAACACCTAATGTAAAATGAAATAATATAATCACAGATGCAATCGCTGATGCAACTCCTAAGCCTTGAGTACCATATGCAAAAAGACAAATAGGAACTCCCATATTACCAGTATTGGGCAGAATTAAAGGTGGTAATTCCATACTTAGATCTTTTTTTAATAAAAAGAGTAAAAGTAGACCCAAAATTGCAAATCCACCTATCATTATTAATGCGTAAATAAAGTAATGGGTAAAAATACTAAGTGTGATACCAGTTGTGGTAACAGTATAAAAAATCATTGCAGGAGTACCTATATTTCCTGCAAAATTAGTTATGAAATTAGTATCAAATTTTGGGTTTTTTTTGCCTAAATAATAACCAACCCCAATTACAAAAAAAACTGGAAAGATAACCTCAAATATCTTGATGTAAATTTCCATTAAAAACTATTTAATTTACTAATTATATAATTAATCTCATTTTTGCTCAAATTAGGATCAATAGGAATACTTATACCATATTTAGCTAACATTTCAGAATTGGGAAATTTTTCACTTTTAAAGTATTCCTTAAAAGCATCTAATTGATGGATGGCAAAAGGATAATGAAATCCATACTGAATTTTAGCTTTTTTTAAATGTTTGATAAATTCATTTCTTCTTTTTACTACTAAAACATATTGGTGATAGACACTAAATTTAGAATATCTTAACTTCTCAATCTTTTTATTCACAATCTTGTTATCATATTCAGAAGCAATTTTCCTTCTTTTAGAATTAAATTTGGATAGTTGTTTCAATTTATGATTAAGAATTATTGCCTGAAGACTATCTAATCTACTATTCATCCCTATTAGATCATGTTTAAATTTTACTTCTGATCCAAGATTTCTCAATTTCTTAATTATTGTATAAAATTTTTTAAAATTAGTTGTGATCACTCCAGCATCACCATAAGCACCCAGATTTTTACCAGGATAAAAACTAAAAGTTGAAATATCAGCTAAAGAACCAACTTTATTTCCACTATCATCTTTTGCCCCATGTGCTTGAGCACAATCATCAATAATAAATATATCTTTACCTCTAATTATTTTTTTTATTTCATTTATATTCATAACAGATCCATATAAGTGCACTGGCATTATTACTTTAGTTTTATTATTAATCTTTTTTTTTAAATGTTGAATACTAATTGTTGATTTCATAAATTCTGTATCAACTAAAACTGGTTTTAGATTAGCATTAATAACAGAAAAAGCGGTTGAACAATAAGTCATAGCAGGAATGATTACCTCTGAGTTTTTTTTAAGATTTAAGGATTTTAAGGCTATTGTTAATGCATCGGTACCATTAGCACAACCAATAGAAAATTTTGAATTACAAAACTTAGAAAAATTACTTTCAAAATTTGTAACGTCGTCTCCAAGTATAAAGTCACCTTTTTTAAAAATCTTTTTAAAATTATTAAGGATTGAAAGATGTAATTTTTTATCTTGTTTATAGATGTCTAAGAATTTAATCATATTATCTTATAAACTTATTCCAAATTGGCTTACTAATACCATTTATAGACTCATTTATGATATATTTTGCAACCTCAACTTCATTAAACAATTTAAAATATTTTTCTTGTCCCTTTCTAGCAATTTTTTTTGCAGTCTCTTGATTCCGCTTATAAAAATTGATTTTATCAGATAAGTCATATTTGTTATTATAGAAAATTATCTCCTTTGAATTAAAAAAATGATTAAATTTTTTTTTATAATCAATAAAAGTAAGTAAACCATTTCCAATTAATGATCCGATTCTATTACTCGAAGAATATTTCTTTGGTTTACCTCTATTAAGATTTACCGCCATAGAAGATCTTGAAATTGCAGAATAAAAACTTTCTGACCAAACAGGATTTCGATCTTTGAAGCCATATATATCAAACTTAATATTTTTATTTAAATCAATTAATTCACTTATAAAATTTTCTCGCTCATCTTTTTTTCCTGATTTAATTTTACCTCTGTTTACACCATGACTCATTGCGAAAAAAACATCATAGGTATAATCATTAAAATTATAGATATTTAATTTTTCAATATTTCTATCAACTGGTGTAGGTAGGAAATGATAATTGATACGAGAATTTTTTTTACTAACATCATCAGGGTGGGTGGATATAAAAAAATTATCAATATATTTAAAATTTGTTCTTAAATTTGAATAATTCTTTTGAAAATCAGGACCATTAAGAGTTAAATTATCTTCATACCATTGTGAAAAAACTGTGTGTTTACAAGTATTCTTAATTTTATCAAATGTTTCATCGTTTATAGTATTAACATGACCCATCAAAATTATATCAGGTCGATAATATAATGTTTTTTCGAGAAAAATTTTATTCAGTAAACTTTTACCTTTTATTTTTGATGAATAACTTAAAATATCTCTGTCACTTATACCCTCAACATCATGCCCCAATCTAATTAAACCATTTTCAATTTTTTTACCTGTAGATATAAAATAAATTCTTCCTCCAATTTTTTCAGCTCTATTGTAAACGTGTAATATCTTTAATTTTTTATTAAAATTAATATTGATATTTTTTTTTTTGTTAATGATTTCAGCTCTATGAGAGTCCATAATTTTGGTGTTATTAGAAATTAAATGAAGTGGATTATTGAAATTATCAAGTTGGTTTTTTTTTAATAATTTCTTATTTAATATTAACTTTTCTATTTCATTATATATTTCTTTAGTTTTGACTTTTTTTAGAAAAATTGGTTCACTTATGGTTTCGGGTAACCCTCCCCTTTTAGATATGATAACAGCATTTCCCCTAGATCCTGCTTCTAAGGAGGATCGACCAAAAGGTTCTTCCCACAAAGATGGGGCAACAGTTATGGAAGATTTATTATAAAGATTTAAAACTTTATCTTGTGATATCCATCCAGTATAAGATAATCTTTTATGAAAAAAATTATATCGTTCTCTTGGTTCATCTCCAATAGCGATTGCTTTCCAATCTTGATATTTATTAAGAATTTTTGAAATCGCTTCAGCAAACTTATCAAAACCCTTAGCATTATTTAGTTTACCAGAAAAAATTATGATTTTTTCTTTTTTTGGAAATTTATTAATTCTATTAATGCTAGGATAGATGGTTTTAAAATTTGAATAAAAGTTCTTATCTAATCCATAAAAAAATTTTTCTTCAACCCAAGAACTTACAAAATATATCTTATAACAAGTTTCGAGTAATCTTTTTCTTTCATTAATCGTAATTGATCCTTTAAGG
>CABYJS010000020.1 GCA_902519375.1 uncultured Pelagibacteraceae bacterium | reverse complement strand
TTGATGCTTGGTCTAAATGTACTGACAAAGTAGCGGGTGAGATGATGAAGGGAATTTCAGCTACTGAAAAAACTGCTGAAGGATTAAAAATTAATTCAGTATTTATGATGGCAGATAGTGGGGCAAGAGGTTCAGCAGCACAGATGAAGCAGTTAGCTGGAATGAGAGGTTTAATAGCAAAACCTTCCGGAGAGATTATTGAAAGTCCAATCACTTCAAACTTTAAAGAAGGTTTGACTGCTCTTGAATACTTTAATTCTACTCATGGAGCTAGAAAAGGATTAGCTGATACAGCTCTTAAGACTGCTAGTTCAGGATATTTAACAAGAAGACTTTGTGATGTTGCTCAAGACTTAACAATTACCAAGGTTTCATGTGATAACCCTGGTTTTATAGAATTATCAGAAATATTAGAAGGCGGAAATGTTGTTGTAAGTTTATCTGAAAGATCGCTTGGTAGAGTTACCGCTGCAGAGGTAAAAAATCCAATAACTGGTGAAGTTGTTATCAAAAAATCTACTATGATAGATGAAGCGGGATGCGATCTAATAGATGCTGCTGGGGTAAAATCAATTAAAGTTTATTCAGTAATGACGTGTAGCTCGAAAGAAGGTGTTTGTTCTACTTGTTATGGAAGAGATTTATCCAGAGGTAAAATGGTTCATGTTGGAGAAGCAATTGGAATGATTTCTGCTCAATCGATTGGAGAACCAGGAACTCAATTAACTATGAGAACGTTCCACGTTGGTGGTACAGCTTCAGTCAAACAAGATTCTCAAATAGTAAGTAAAAATGAAGGTACTTTGAAGATATTAAATTCCAATATACTAGAAGACTCAAAGAAGAATTTAATTGTTATGGGAAGAAATACTCAGCTTTCGATTGAAGATGAAAATGGAGTTCAAATTGCTATCTATAAAGTTGCTTATGGTTCTAAATTATTTTTTAATAGTGGTGATAAAATTAAAGCTAATACTAAAATTTGTGAGTGGGACCCTTATACAACTCCTGTAATTGCTGAAAAAAGTGGTATAGCAAGTTTTGTTGATTTAATTGATGGATTAACTATTCAAGAAACAACAGATGATGCAACTGGAATTTCATCGAAGTCAGTAATAGATTGGAGATCACAATCAAAAAGTTCTGATCTAAAACCAAGAATTACTCTAAGAGATGAAAAAGGAAATGTTATTAAAAAAGCAGATGATAATGAAGCGAGATATTATTTAGTTCCTGACTCAATTTTGTCTGTTAAAGATGGACAAAAAGTTTCTGCAGGAGATGTAATTGCTAGACTTCCAAAAGAAACAACTAAAACAAAAGATATTACTGGAGGTTTACCTAGAGTTGCTGAGTTATTTGAAGCAAGAAAAGCTAAAGATAGCGCAATAATTGCTGAAAATGATGGTCAAGTTGTTTTTGGAAAAGAGGTAAGAGGCAAGCAAAGAGTTTCAATAGTTCCCGAAGATGGTGCTGAGCCATCTAATTATTTAATACCCAAAGGTAAGCACATTAATTTTAACCAAGGTGAAAAGATTAAAAAAGGTGAATATTTATTAGACGGTCAACCTTTACCTCATGATATTTTAAGAATAATGGGAATAAAAGATTTAACAGAATATTTTGTTAATCAAGTTCAAGAAGTTTACAGACTTCAAGGTGTTATTATTAACGATAAACACATTGAAACAATTTTAAGACAAATGCTTAAAAAAGTTGAAGTTAAATCTTCTGGAGACTCGACATATTTACCAGGTGAGATAATTGATAGAATTAAGTTTGAAATAGCTAACGAAAAACTTAAAGCTGATGGAAAAATACCTGCGGTTGGTGAAAGAGTATTAATGGGTATTACTAAAGCTTCTCTTCAAACAGAATCTTTTATTTCTGCGGCATCTTTCCAAGAAACAACTAGAGTGCTAACGGATGCTGCCATCAAAGGTAAAGTTGATCCATTAAATGGTTTAAAAGAAAACGTAATAGTTGGTCGATTAGTTCCTGCAGGAACTGGTAATATTAAGAACAAATGGAATAAAAAAGCTCTTGAAGATGATAACAAATTCTTATCTGAACAAGAGAAGATAGAAGCTTCAGAAAGTCAGTCAAATCAATAGAAATAATCCTTTAAAACAATAGTTTTAGTTTGACAAAGTCAAATTTATTAGTATTTTGGCGGTGTTTTTGGTTGGAATGTAACGCTATTTATAAGTGTTAAACGCTGCCACGAATAACCTGTCAGTTATTTCATTCAAAAATAAATTAATTTAAAAATTTACATTTATGCCAACTATTAATCAGTTGTTAAAAAAGAAAAGAGTAAAACAAATCACGCGGAATAAAGTTCCTGCTTTGGAAAAACAACCTTTAAAAAGAGGTGTATGTGTTAAAGTTTATACAACTACTCCAAAAAAACCAAATTCTGCATTAAGAAAAGTTGCAAGAGTAAGATTATCGAATGGTTTTGAAGTAACAGCATATATTCCTGGTGAAGGGCATAATTTACAAGAACATTCAGTCGTTTTAATAAGAGGAGGAAGAGTAAAAGATCTTCCAGGTGTTAGATATCATATTTTAAGGGGTAACTTAGATACTCAAGGCGTTGCAAATAGAAAAAAAAGAAGATCTTTATATGGAACGAAAAAAGGTAAATAAAAATGTCTAGAAAAAAAACACAACCAAAAAAAAACATCGTTCCTGATCCAAAATTTAACTCCACAATTATTCCAAAACTTATAAATAATATAATGTATGATGGTAAAAGAGGTGTGGCTGCAAAAATAGTTTATGACGCAATTGAAAAAATTAAAACGAAATCCAAAGATGAGCCTATCAATATTTTCAATGAAGCTATTAACAACATTAAACCAACTGTAGAAGTTAGATCAAGAAGGGTTGGTGGAGCAACGTATCAAGTCCCAGTTGAAGTAAAAAGTAAGAGAGCCCAAGCACTTGCAATTAGATGGTTGGTAGACTCAGCCAGGAAAAGAAAAGATAAACATATGTCAGACAAAATTTTTAATGAACTTTATGACGCCTATGAAAGAAAAGGTGCAGCTGTAAAAAAAAGAGAGGATGTGCATAAGATGGCAGAGTCTAATAAAGCATTTGCACATTTTAGGTGGTAATAAATTATGGCTAGAACTCATACATTAGATAAATATAGAAATATTGGGATCATGGCTCACATAGATGCTGGCAAGACAACTACGACCGAAAGAGTTTTATATTACACAGGAAAAAGTCATAAAATAGGTGAAGTACATGATGGAGCTGCAACGATGGATTGGATGGAGCAAGAACAAGAAAGAGGTATTACAATTACTTCAGCTGCTACCACTTGTTTCTGGCAAGATCATAGAATTAATATTATCGACACTCCAGGTCACGTGGATTTCACAATTGAGGTTGAAAGATCTTTAAAAGTTTTAGATGGAGCTGTAGCTGTATTTGATGGCGTTGCTGGTGTTGAACCTCAATCAGAGACAGTTTGGAGACAAGCAGATAAATATAAAGTTCCTAGAATTTGTTTTGTCAATAAACTAGATAGAACTGGTGCTGATTTTTTTAGATGTGTAGACATGATTAAAGACAGATTAGGTGCTAAACCTTTAGTTATTCAAGTTCCTATTGGTGCAGAAGCATCATTAACTGGTGTCGTGGACTTAGTAAAAATGAAAGCTCAAGTTTGGAAAAATGAAGCATTAGGCGCTGAGTGGGAATACAAAGAAATTCCAGACGATTTAAAAGAAATATCTCAAAAATATAGAACAGAGTTAGTTGAAATGGCTGTTGAACAAGACGAAAAATTAATGGAGTCTTATCTAAATGGAGATGAGATTAAAGAAGAGGATTTAATAAAATGTATAAGAAAAGGGACATTGAATTTTGATTTTGTTCCTATTTTAACTGGTTCAGCTTTTAAAAATAAAGGTGTTCAGCCACTACTTGATGCTGTTATAAATTATTTACCCAGCCCAATAGATATTGGCTCTATAAAAGGAACTAAACCTGGTTCTGAGGAGGAAATTGAAATGAAATTTGAAGATGGTGCTGGTTTTTCAGCTTTAGCATTTAAAGTAGCCAATGACCCATTCGTAGGTTCACTTACATTTATAAGAGTTTATTCAGGAACAATTAAAACGGGTACAGGAATCTATAATTCTTCTAAAGAGAAAGAAGAAAGAGTTGGACGAATGCTTTTAATGCATGCTAACTCAAGAGAAGATATTAAAGAGGCCAATGCAGGCGATATTGTAGCATTAGCTGGATTAAAATACACGATAACTGGTCATACATTATGCGATGAAGAAAAACCGGTTCTATTAGAACCAATGGAATTTCCAGACCCAGTAATAGAAATTGCTGTTGAGCCAAAAACTAAAGCTGACCAAGAAAAAATGGGTGAAGCTTTAGGAAGATTAGCAAAAGAAGATCCTTCATTTAGGGTAACATCAGATGAAGAGTCTGGACAAACAATTATTAAAGGGATGGGCGAACTCCATTTAGATATAATTGTTGATAGAATGAAAAGAGAATTTAAAGTTGAGGCAAATGTTGGAGCTCCTCAGGTTGCGTATAGGGAAACTTTAGAAAATGCATCTGAAGTTGAATATACACACAAAAAACAAAGTGGAGGGGCTGGCCAATTTGCTAAAGTAAAACTGCTTGTTGAACCTCAAGAGCCAGGCGCAGGTAGATCAGTCGAGAGTAAAATTAAAGGTGGTGCAATTCCTAAAGAATTTATTCCTGGTGTTGAAAAAGGTATAGAGACAGTCTCAGATGGTGGAATTTTAGCAGGTTTTCCAATGATAGATTATAAGGTTACAATTTTAGATGGACTTCATCATGATGTAGATTCTAGTGTCCTTGCTTTTGAATTAGCTAGCAGAGCTTGTTTCAAAGAGGCATGCACAAAAGGTACTTTAAAATTACTAGAACCAGTAATGAGAGTGGAAGTAGTAACACCAGAGGATTATATGGGAGATGTGATTGGAGATTTGAATAGTAGAAGAGGGCAAATAAGTACTCAAGAGCAAAGAGGCAATGCGACTGTAATTACAGCGATGGTTCCCTTGGCAAACATGTTTGGGTATATTAATAATTTAAGATCAATGTCTCAAGGTAGAGCACAATATTCCATGTTTTTTGATCATTATTCTAAAGTCCCACAAAATGTTCAGGATGAAGTAACTAAAAAGATTGCAGGTTAATATGGATAAACAGAATATAAGAATTAAACTACGTGCATATGATAATAAAATTTTAGATGCATCCACAGAAGAAATTGTAAATACTGTGAAAAGAACTGGAGCAACTATCAAAGGACCCATACCTCTACCAACAAGAATAGAAAGATATACTGTTTTGAGGTCCCCTCACATAGATAAAAAAAGTAGAGAACAATTTGAGTCAAGAACACACAAAAGATTAATAGACATTATAGAACCAACACCACAAACAGTAGAGGCTTTAATGAAATTAGATTTAGCCTCTGGTGTAGATGTGGAAATAAAGATTTAATTATGAGTGAAATTGCTTTAATTGGAAAAAAGATTGGTATGACTAGAGAGTTTTATAAATCTGGTCAGTTAGTTCCTGTAACAGTTTTAAAGATGGAAAAAGCAAGAGTTATTCACGTTATAGAGGGAGAAAAAAGAGGATACAGAGCTGTACAGCTTGGATATGGAAAAATCAAAAACTCTAAATTGACTAAAGCAATGAAAGGATACTTTGCTAAAAAAAATACAGAAGCAAAAAAGAAATTGAAAGAATATAGAGTTTCAAATATTGACAATTATAAAGAGGGAAATGAATTTGGTCTTGAAATTTTCAAAGATGTTAAATTTGTTGATACTAAATCAAAAACTATAGGTAAAGGCTTTGCTGGAGCTATGAAAAGACATAACTTTGGTGGATTGAGAGCAACACATGGAGTTTCTATTTCTCATAGATCTCACGGTTCTACAGGACAAAGACAAGATCCAGGTAAAGTTTTTAAGGGAAAAAAGATGGCTGGGCATATGGGAGACAAACTTAGAACCATGCAGAATATTGAAATTATAAAAACTGATCTTGAGAATGAATTGCTTTATCTTAAAGGTTCAATACCTGGTTCAAAAAATTCAGAAGTTTTAGTAAAAAGTTCAGTTAAAAATATCCAGAAGATGACTGTATTAGAAAAGATTAAGGCCGCTGAGGAAGCTAAAAAAACACCAGATAAAAAGAAAAAATAATGAAAGTTGATAAATTAAATTTAGATGGAAAAAAAACTTCTATAGAAGTTTTAGATAAAATTTTTTCTGCAAAAGTTAATAATAAACTTGTAAGTAATGTTTTATATAAAACAAATGCCAATTACAAAGGAAGACGTGCTAAGACCAAACAGCAAAATGAAGTCTCTGGACCAACATCAAAAATTTATGCTCAAAAAGGAACGGGAAATGCTAGACATGCTAGTAAAAAAGCACCTATATTTGTTGGAGGTGGTATAGCTCACGGACCAAAAGGACAATCTGCATACAAAACGAGAAAATTAAATAAGAGTGAAAAAAGAAATAGTATTGCATCTCTTATTAGTGAAAAAAATCAAAATAAAAATTTATTAATATTTAGCGATTTTAGTAATGAGATTAAAAAAACAAAAGAAATGTTTATGATTGTTAAAAAATTTGAGTTAACTAATTCTTTAATTATACTTGATAAGTCATCAAAAGAAAAAATCCAGAAATCAATAAGAAATATTCCTAATTTGAAAGTTACAGATGTAAACCACTTTAGCGCATTTGATATAGTAAAGTTTAAAAAAGTTGTTTTTACAGAAAGCTCTATAAAAGAACTTGAAAAGAGGTATTCTTAATGGATAAGATACATTTATACGACAAGATTTTATCACCATTAGTTACAGAAAAATCTACCAATTTATCTGAACAAAACAAAATTGTATTTAAAGTACCTTCTAATTCAAACAAAAAAAATTTAAAAAATAGTTTAGAAAAAATATTTAAAGTTAATGTTACAAAAATAAATATTATTAACAGACAAAATAGAACAAAGTTAGCTAGAGGTAAAAAGATAAAAGTTCCAGGATATAAAAAAGCAATAGTTACTCTAAAAAAAGGTCAAAGCATTGATCTAACAACAGGAATATAAAATGGCATTAAAGACTTTTAAACCTTACACAAAATCAACTCGAGGTACAATTTTAGTTGATAGAACAGGACTTTGGAAAGGAAAACCCTTTAAATCTCTTGTTTCACCAAAAAATGCAATGAAAGGTCGGAACAACAATGGTCATATAACCTCCATTAATAGAGCTGGTGGTCATAAAAAAATGTATAGGCAAGTTGATTTTTATAGAAAAAAATTTGATATGCCTGCAACTGTTGAGAGAATAGAATATGATCCAAATAGATCTTGTTACATAATGCTTGTAAAATTTGATGATAACTCTCATGCTTATTATTTAGCTCCTCAAAAAATAAAAATTGGAGAAAAAATTGAAAATGGATCAAAAAAAGAGATTAAAATTGGTAACTGTATGCCACTACAGGATATACCAGTTGGAATAAATATTCATAATGTAGAGATACAGCCGGGTGGTGGTGGTAAAATAGCTAGATCTGCTGGTACATCTGTCACTATAAGTGGATTAGATGGAAACTATAGTCTAATAAAACTTGCATCAGGTGAAGTCAGAAAAATTGATTCTAGATCATTAGCTACTATTGGAGTTTTGAGTAATCCAGATCAAAAAAATATTAAGATTGGAAAAGCGGGAAGATCAAGGTGGCTTGGTAGAAGACCTCATACAAGAGGTGTGGTTAAGAACCCAGTTGATCATCCACATGGTGGTGGTGAAGGTAAAACTGCTGGTGGTAGACACCCAGTTTCACCAAGTGGTCAATCAGCTAAAGGTTTAAAAACTAGAGATAATAAAAGAACTGATAAGTTTATTGTGAGGAGAAGAAATAAAAGAAAGGATACTAAATAATGGCTAGAGCTGTATGGAAAGGACCTTTCGTTGAGGAAAGTTTAATGAAAAAAGTTGATAAATATAAAACAGATTCAAAAAAAATTCCCATTAAAACCTGGTCGAGAAAATCTACAATTATTCCAGATTTTGTTGGTGTAAGCTTTCTTATTTATAATGGAAAAAAATTCATACCTATTACAATCTCTGAGGACATGGTTGGACACAAATTAGGTGAGTTTGCTCCTACAAGAACGTTCTTTGGTCATACACCTGCGGACAAAAAGGCTAAACCAGCAGAAGCAGAAACTAAAAAATAATTATGAGTAAAAAAAAGAAAATTAATAAAGATAAAGTTAAAACAGTTAGATCTATAAACAACAACATAAGATCAAGTGTGAGAAAATTAAATCCAATTTTGAAGGGAATTGTTGGAAAAAAAGTTGATGTTGCTATAAGAGATTTACAATTTTCAGAAAAAAGAATTACTAATGATATAAGAAAAACAATTAGCTCTGCTATTGCTAATGCTGAGAACAATTTTCAATACGATATAGATAAATTAATTGTTAAAGAAGCTTATTGCGGAAAAAAAATTACAATGAAGAGATTTAGGCCAAGAGCAAAGGGAAGAGCAGCGCCAATACTAAAACCTTATTCAAGTGTAACGATAATATTATCAGAAGCAAAAAAATTGGAGAGTTATGGGACAAAAAGTTAATCCAGTAGGTTTTAGGTTAGGTGTTAATAGAGGCTGGGACTCTGTTTGGTATGCAAAAAAGAAGGATTTTGGAAATTATTTAATAGAGGATTTTAAAATAAGAGAATATGTCAAAAAAAACGTAATCAACTCTGGTGTTTCTAAAGTGATGATCGAAAGAACTGCAAATAAATGTTATGTTACAATATATACTTCTAGACCTGGTTTTGTTATTGGTAAAAAAGGTAGTGACATAGATAAAATCAAAAATAATTTATCCAAATTTACTACCAACGAAGTTACATTGAATATCAAAGAAGTTAAAAAACCTGAAACAAATGCATATCTAGTTGCTGAAAATATTGCTCAACAATTAGTAAAGAGAATTTCTTATAGAAGAGCGATGAAAAGATCTATGCAATCATGTCTTAGATTAGGAGCAAAGGGAATAAAGGTATCAATTAGTGGACGACTAGGTGGAAATGAAATAGCAAGGACAGAATGGTTGAGAGAAGGAAGTATACCATCTCATACTTTGAGAGCCGATATAGATTATGCTGAGGCAGAAGCACTGACGACATATGGAATTATAGGTATAAAAGTTTGGATTTATAAAGGTGAGGTTTTTGCAAGAGAGTTTAGTCAAGAAACAAACAAAGTAACACAAAGAGAGATCAAATAATAATATGTTGCAACCAGTAAGAACAAAATGGAGAAAAGCTCATAAAGGCAGAATCCATGGAAATGCCTCAAGAGCTAATTTTATTAATTATGGTGCTTATGCATTAAAGGCACTATCCCCAGAGAGAGTTACTGGTAAACAAATTGAAGCAGCGAGGGTAGCTTTAACTAGACATATGAAGAGACAAGGTAGAGTTTGGACAAGAGTATTTCCAAATATACCTGTTTCAAAGAAACCAATAGAAGTTCGTATGGGTAAAGGTAAGGGGTCACCAGAATACTACGCATGTAGAGTAAAACCGGGAAGGATTTTATTTGAAGTAGACGGTGTTTCAGAGGATATAGCAAAAGAGGCTTTATATAAAGCATCAGCTAAACTTCCAATAAAAACAAAAACTATTAAAAGATTTGCTTAAATGAAAATACAAGAAATAAAAAAACTTACTAAAAGTGAAATTTTAAAAAATATTGATAAATATAAAAAAGATTTATTTAATTTTAGATTTCAAAAAGTTAATTCTCAGATTATAAATCCTGCTAAGATTAGTGAAACTAAAAAAACGATAGCAAGATTAAAAACGCTATTAAAAGGAAAACAAAATGCCTAAAAAAATTCTAACTGGAGTCGTAGTAAGTGATAAGCCAAATAAAACTATTACTGTGATTGTCGAGAGGAAGTATTCCCATCCATTACTTAAAAAAGTTATAAAAGTAAGAAAAAAATATAATGCTCATGATGAAAATAATAAATTTAAAAAAGGTGATAAAGTTTCAATAATTGAGAGTAAGCCATTTTCAAAAAATAAGAGATTTCAAGTTATGGAGAATACAAAGTAATGATACAGGTTCAAACTGAGTTAAATGTAGCTGATAATACTGGAGCAAAGAAAATTGAGTGTATAAAAGTATTGGGTGGCTCAAAAAGAAGATATGCTAGCATCGGCGACACAATAGTCATAGCTGTAAAAGAGGCTATACCCAAAGGTAAGGTTAAAAAAGGTTCAGTTCATAAGGCTGTCGTTGTTAGAGTAAAAAAAGGAATTCATAGGGATGATGGTTCAAAAGTAAGATTTGACAATAATGCAGCAGTATTAGTTGATGATAAGGGTGAGCCTGTTGGAACAAGAATTTTTGGACCAGTTACGAGAGAACTAAGAAACCGAGGACAAATGAAAATAATTTCTTTAGCTCCAGAGGTACTTTAATGATTAAAAAGGGTTTAAAAGTAAAAGTTTTGACTGGCAAAGATAAAAAAAAAGAGGGTGAAGTAATTGAAATTGATAGACAAGCAAATAGGGCGAAAGTTAAAGAAATTAATATGGTTAAAAAACACATAAAAACAACTAAAGAAAAAAAAGGTGGGATAGTTTCTAAAGAAAGCTTTATTAATCTTTCAAATCTTAAATTAGTGGATGGAAAAACAAAAGATAAAAAAACTGAGGCAAAGAAATAATGACTCCTAGACTTAAAGAACTTTATTATAAAGAAATCCAACAAAATTTAAAATCTCAACTTGGACTAAAAAATATATATATGGGCCCAAAAATTGAAAAGATCGTTTTAAATATGGGCCTTGGATTAGATGGAAATGATTCAAAAATTTTCAAATCATGTGAAGAAGACTTAGCAAAAATAACTGGTCAAAAACCTGTAATTACAAAATTTAAAAAATCAGTTGCTAATTTTAAAACTAGAAAAGGATCAAATGCAGGTTTAAAAGTAACATTAAGAAAAGACAAAATGTACGAATTTTTAGATAGGCTTGTAAATATAGCGCTACCAAGAATAAAAGATTTTAGAGGACTTTCAGTGAATGGTTTTGATAAATTTGGAAATTATACTTTTGGAATTAAAGAACACATCATTTTTCCTGAAGTAAGTTTTGATAGAGCAGACAAGGTCAGAGGTATTGATATAGTTATAGTTATTTCCTCAAAAAATAAAGATCACAGTTTTGCTTTGTTGGAAAAGTTAAATTTTCCATTTATTAAAAAAGGAGATAATTAGGAATGGCCAAACTA
>CABYJS010000019.1 GCA_902519375.1 uncultured Pelagibacteraceae bacterium | reverse complement strand
AACCATAAATTAATTTTGTTGATTTATTTTTCTTTTAAGAAAAATATATTGAGTTAAAGAAATTATTAAAGGAAAAATTAAAGAAATTTTAAAATATAAAAAATTTCTTGCAGTTAAAGATTCAGAAAATTCAGAAAAAATAATAATTGATAAGCCTAATAAAAAAATCCAAATTCTAGAATTTCTATAATTTGAATTTTCTTTTGGATACAATAATAAAATACAAAGACTTAAAACAAGAATAGGTAAAAAAAGTGGCTTTATTAATCTAGAAAATAATTCTTTTTGCATTTCTTTTATTGCTGGATCATTACAATTTATAACATCATAGTAATATTTTTTATCTAATAAGAAGTAGTTAATATAACAATCTAAGATAGACTTTGTATTTTTTTCTTGTAATTTGAAGTCAGTAATAGATTTAGTTAAATATTTACTTAGATCAAAATTTGTAGTTTCAAAATTAAATTCAGTAACCCTTCCATCATTTACATTTATAATTTTACCGTTGAAAAGCTTAAAAACCCTTTCATCAGGATTATTGATTAGTTTTCCACTTTTTGCATATATAAACTTAACCTTTTCTTTATCGGTATCTTTGATAAATATATTTTCATAACTTTCTTTCTCTATTTTATCCTCAATATAAATTGTCAATTGATCAACAGTATCAATGAACTTTTTTTCACTAATTAAAGATGGAAAAAAATCTATGTTAGACTCTTGTAAATAAATTCTAGACTTTTTCTGTGACCATGGAACAACTAGTGAGGTTAGGAAATAAAGGAAAATAATAGCAGTCATGGTGTAAATGATTAGATTTTTAACAAATTTTATTTTATGAATACCATTCATCCAAAATATTTTTAATTCATTATTTTGTTCAAATTTGTTTATTGTGTGAAAAATGGATATAAAGAAAATCAACGGGAATAACCTCGATATAATTTTAGGGAAATTCAACAACGAATATTTGAAATATATTCCTAAACCGTGACCATCTTCAGTCACAAAATCTAAAAAATTAACTGCTTGAATAACCCAGACAATAAGTCCTAGTGTGGTTATAGCTGATAAAAAAAAATATGTATTATCTGAAAAAAATTTTTTAAATATTAATTTTTTGTTGAATTCAATCATTTATAATTTATAAGACTTTGTCTAATACAACCTAAAGTACATATATATAAAAAATGTCAATAGAAATAAGCCTAAAATTATCCAAATTTCAAAATAGTTAAAATTATGTCTATTCAAATCATTTACAAAAATAGTTCTCCAAAAAAAACGTCAAAAAATCTTATTTTATTCTGCGACTACAAATTTGATATAAATCCTATTAAAGAATTTATTTCTATCTCTGAATTCTCTTATATAAAAGATCTGTTAAAAACTTGTGATTTAAGTAAAAATTTATTTGTTTTTGAACTTAATTCTCAAAAAAAATTAGTTTTAGTATCTATAAAAAAAAATAAAGAAAATTTCGAAATAGAAAGTCTAGGTGCTGAATTATACGGTCGTATTAATCATGGCAAGAATTGTGAATATCTTTTAAATTCTGATACTATATCAGGTCAGCATGAAAATTTTTTAGGTTATTTACTTCATGGAATTAAACTTAAATCTTACGAATTCAATAAATATAAAACAAAAAAAGAAAAAAGAATAGTAACTATAAATATATCAGGAAAAAAAAATAAGCCTTCCTCTATAAGCCAAATAAGATTTAAAGCTCTAGAAAAAGGAACTTATTTTGCTAGAGATTTAGTTTCAGAACCTGGTAATATTTTACATCCTGATGAATATGCAAGAAGATTAGTTTCACTTAGAAAAGATGGTTTAAAAGTAAATTTATACGATGAAAAAAAATTAAAAAAATTAGGTATGAATGCTTTGCTTGGTGTAGGGCAAGGAAGTACTAAAGGATCTTACCTTGTTACCATTGAATGGAAAGGTGCAAAAAATAATTCTAAGCCTTTGGCATTTGTTGGAAAGGGTGTGTGTTTTGATACTGGTGGTTATTCTCTTAAACCAGCAAAATTTATGGAAGACATGACTTATGATATGGCAGGTTCAGCAACAGTGGTTGGATTAATGAAAAACTTAGCACTTAAAAAATCAAAGATTAACGCTGTAGGTGTTGTTGGATTGGTAGAAAATATGGTAAGCGGAAACGCTCAAAGACCAGGTGATATTGTTAAGTCTTATAGTGGTAAAACAATAGAAATTTTAAACACTGATGCTGAAGGTCGATTGGTTTTAGCAGATGCAATTACCTTTACTGAAAAAAAATTTAAACCTAAATTTATAGTTGATTTAGCAACTTTAACTGGTGCAATAATAGTTTCTCTGGGTTCAGAGTATGCAGGTCTATTTTCAAATAATGATAAATTATCAAAAGAATTAATTGATGCAGGTAAAAAGGTTGACGAAAAATTATGGAGAATGCCTTTACACAAAAATTTTGATAAGTTGATTAATTCAAAAAATGCTGACATGCAAAATATAAACTATGTTGGAGGGGCAGGATCTACAACTGCAGCACAATTTCTTCAAAGATTTATCTTAAATAAGACTCCCTGGGCTCATTTAGACATTGCGGGAATGGCGTTTTCAAAATATGGCGGTGCTTTAAATTCAGGTGGTGCCACAGGTTATGGTGTAAGATTATTAAATCAATTAGTAGAGGATAATTATGAGTAATATTGAACAAACTTTATCAATAATAAAACCTGATGCAGTAGAGAGAAATATTGATAATGAAATAAAACAGATGTTTAAAAATAAAGGCTTTTCAGTTGTGAAAGAAAAAAAAATTCAAATAGAAAAATCTGAGGCAGAAAAGTTTTATAAAGTTCATGAAACAAAGCCTTTTTATAATGATCTTTGTTCTTATTTATCTTCTGGTCCAATTGTTGTAATGGTTCTTGAGAAGGAGAATGCAGTTTTAGATAATAGAAAATTAATGGGCGCAACAAATCCCAAGGACGCTGAAGAAGGAACAATAAGACGAAAATATGGAATTTCTATTGATAAAAACTCCGTTCACGGATCAGACAGTGACGAAAATGCAAAGATTGAAATTGACTTTTTTTTTAGGGACTAAAAATTTTTAATATAGCTTCTTTATACAATTTGTGTTCTTGAATTAAAATTTTTTTAGCCAGTTTTTCTGGTGTGTAATTTTTATAAATTCTCACCTTTTTTTGAAGAATGATTTTTCCAGAATCTAATTTTGAATTAACAAAGTGAACAGTACATCCTGAATATTTTTCTTTATTGTTGATAGCTCTTTCATGAGTATTTAAACCTTTAAATTTTGGAAGAAGAGAGGGGTGGATATTTAATATTTTCCCCTTAAAAGTATCTATAAAATTTTTTGATAGGATTTTTAAAAAACCAGCAAGACAAATTAATTGAATTTTATTTTTTTTTAATTCTACAAGAATTTTTTTTTCGGTTAAACTTTTTTTTTTAAAATCAAATACTTTTTTTTTAATTTTAAAAATTTTTCCATAATTCAGGCCTTTCGACTCATGATTATTTGAAATAATAAGATCAACAGATATAGGTGATTTTTTGAGCCTAGAAAATTTAATAAGAGAATTTAAATTACTACCTGTGCCAGAAATGAATACTGCAGTCTTTATCTTATTATATCCAGTTGATTGAGCCATTCAATTTAACTTTATTTTTTCCTTTAGAAACTTTACCAATAACGTATGGTTTAAATTCTTTAGTAAAATATTTTCTCACAGTATTTACTTTTTTAGCATTAACGATTAAACAAAAACCCACACCGCAATTGAATGTTTTAAGCATTTCTTTTTTAGATATACCGTTTTTTTTGAGCCAATTAAAAATTCTTAAAGGTCTGATAAGATTTAAACTTATTTCAGCAACTAATTTTTCTGGCATTATTCTTTTAATATTATCTTCTATACCACCTCCAGTAATATGAGCGCATCCATTAATTAAATTTTTATGTATCAACTTAATAACTTCTTTAACATATATCTTTGTTGGTTTTATAAGTTCTGTTTTTAAAAATTTATTTTTTTTTATATTAATCTTTTTTTGGCTTAGCAAATATCTAACTAAAGAATAACCATTTGAATGAAGACCACTAGACGGAATAGCTAATATTAAATCATTTTTTTTGATTTTATTTTTACTTAAAATTTTATTTTCTCCAACTACACCAACTGCAAAACCGGCAATATCAAACTTACCTTTTTCATAAGTACCTGGCATTTCAGCAGTTTCGCCACCAACTAATTGACACTCAGATTGTTTACAGCCATTAACAATTCCTTTAATTATTAATTTAAGTTTATTCAAATCTATTTTATTTATAGATATATAGTCTAAGAAAAAGAGAGGTTTAGCACCTTGAACAATTAAATCGTTTACACTCATAGCCACTAGATCGACTCCAATAGTATCAAATTTGTTTAAAAAATTTGCGATCTCAATTTTAGTACCGACACCATCAGTACAAGCAACGATCCTAGGTTTTTTAATATTATTAGGTAAGTTTGTTATAGATCCAAATCCACCTATATTTTTAAGCTTTTTCCTGCCTCTTTTTTTTGATGAAATGTTAGTTATGAATTTAATAAAATTATCTGCAGCACTAATATCAACACCACTTTTTTTATATGTAAAAGAGTTTTTATTCATTACTATAAGGTATGAAAATTAATAAAATCATCAATTATTATAGATCTAAAATTATTTTTTTTATATTTCTATTTTTATTAATATTTTTTTTTTCCACAGGTGAATCTAGAGCAAAAGCTTTTGAGATCAGTAATGTAGAAATATCAAAGCCTTTTAAAATTGAATTTAATAAGAATAAAGTAATAGATGAGGGTTTCAAAAAGGCATTTAATAAACTAATTCTCTTAATAGTCAATTCCTCTGATCAGCAAAAAATAGATAAAGTGAAATTAAATGAAATTAAATTTATGATTGAGTCTTTTTCAATTAAGGAAGAGCAATTTATAAATGAAGTTTACTATTTGAATTTTGGAGTAACTTTTAATAAAAAAAAAGTATTCAAATTTTTAGAAAGTAAGAATATCTTTCCTTCAATACCTAACAAAACCAGACTGTTATACCTTCCAATAATAATTGAGGAAGATAAAAAAAACTTATTTGTTTTTACAAATAACATAATTTTTGAAGAGTGGAATAATATCAAAGAAAATCATCACTTAATTGAATATGTGCTACCTACTGAAGATCTTGAGGATTTAGTAACAATTAAAAACAAATATGATCTTATAGAACAATATGATTTTAAAGATATAATAAATAAATACTATTTAGATGACTCCATTGTTTCTTTAATTTTTAAAGATAAAAATAATATTAGAGTTTTGTCTAGAATATCAATTAGAAATAACGTTTTACTAAAGAATAGATCTTTTACAGATTTGGATTTAGATAATCCTAAAGATATTACTCAGTTTGTTTATGACCTTAAAAATAACTTTGAAGATCACTGGAAAATTATAAATCAAATTAATACGTCTATTAAATTACCACTTAAAATAAAAGTTAAAAGTTCTGACGAGAAAATAATTGATAATTTTGAAAAAATTCTTGAGGAAACAGATTTAATTTATGATTACTATATTAATAAAATTGATAAAAATTATATTATTTATCAAGTTATCTATAATGGATCACCTGATTTTTTTTTAAAATCTATGAAAAAAGAAAATCTCAACTTTGATATTCAAAATAAGGAATGGATCTTAAAATGAGAGATTTTAATCAAAAAATAATTAAGTTTGATTATGAAAAAAATTTTAAAAAGGATGATTTTTATATTTCAAAAAGCAACAAACATATTTTTGACTTGATAAATATTTGGCCTAAATGGGAAAAAAATTTTTTAAATATAAGTGGTGAAAAATACTCAGGAAAAACACATCTTGTAAATATTTTTTTAAAAAAATTTAAAGGTATAAAGCTTGAATCCGATATACTTAGTGATAATCATTTAAAAGAGATCAAGATTCATCAAAATGTAGTATTAGAAAATTTAGATGAAAACATTAATGAAAGATTGACTTACTCACTTTTGAATATCATTGACCAAGATAATAAATTTTTAATTGTGACTTCAGTTAAACCCATTGTGGAAATCAAATTTAATTTATTAGACTTAAAATCAAGAACGAATAATTTTATTTTACAATATATAAAAAAACCTGATGATGAGTTGCTGTTTGCTCTAATACTTAAAAATTTGTCAGATCGACAGATTTCTTTAGAAAAAAAGTTGATTAACTATATTATTAGAAGAATAGACAGATCATATGGTAAAATTTTTGAATTCATATATAAAATTGACGAAATGAGTTTGAAAAAGAAAAAATCGATTAATCTTAAAATTATTAAAGAAGCACTAGAGGAATAATTGAATAAATACAGAAGTCATAATTGTGATGAATTAGATAAGAAGGACACTGGAAAGATAGTATCTCTGGCTGGTTGGGTTAATAAAAAAAGAGATCATGGCAACCTCTTATTCATTGATTTAAGAGATAATTATGGCATTACGCAATGCATTATTAATAAAGAAAACTCAAATTTTAGTCAGTTAGAAAAAATTCAATTAGAAACTGTAATTAAAATTAATGGAAAAGTTCTAAGTAGGTCTAGTGAAACTATTAACTATGAGATTAAAACTGGAGAAATAGAAGTCTCAATAGAAAGTTTTGAAATTTTAGGAACTTGTAAAGAATTACCCATGCCGGTTTTTAGTGATCAAGAATATTCGGAAGAAATAAGATTAAAGTACAGATTTTTAGATTTAAGAAGAAAAAAGATCCATGAAAATATTATTTTAAGATCAAACGTAATTTCTTTTATTAGAAGTGAAATGTACAAATTAGGTTTTTTGGAATTTCAAACACCCATATTAACTTCTTCTAGTCCCGAGGGGGCAAGAGACTTTTTAGTGCCAAGTAGATTAAATCCAGGAAAATTTTATGCACTTCCACAAGCACCTCAACAGTTCAAACAATTAATAATGGTGTCTGGTTTTGATAAATACTTTCAAATTGCTCCTTGTTTCAGAGATGAAGATGCAAGAGCTGACAGAAGTCCAGGAGAGTTTTATCAGTTAGATTTAGAAATGTCTTTTGTAGAACAAGAAGATGTTTTTAAAATAGTAGAGAAATTATTGATCAGTACATTTGAAAAATTTTCAAAAAAAAAATTAATAACAAAGAAATTTCCAAAAATTTCTTATTCAGATGCTTTACTTAGTTATGGAACAGATAAGCCAGATTTGAGGAATCCTTTAGTAATAAAAGATATAACAGATATTTTTTTAAGAGACGATGTTTCCTTTGAAATTTTTAAAAAACTCGTTAAGTCAGGGTCTGAAGTAAGGTGCATAGTAACAAAAGATACTAAAGATAAACCGAGAAGTTTTTTCGATAATATAGATAAATGGGCTAAAGAACAGGGCTCATCAGGGATGGCGTATTTTACATTAGAAAAAGAAAAAGATATTTCTGCCAAGGGGCCAGTGGGTAAGTTTTTTTCTAAAGAAGCTTTAAATGAAATAATTAAAAAAACAAAAGCAGAAGTAGGAGATAGTATTTTTTTAGCTTGCAATAAGCGAAAAGAGTTAGAGAGAATTACTTCTTTAGCACGGGAAAAAATTGCTAAAGAATTAGACCTTATTGACCAAAATATTTTTGCCTTTTGTTGGATAGTTGATTATCCAATGTTTGAAAAAGATGAAGATACTAAAAAAATTAGATTTAGTCATAATCCATTTTCGATGCCTCAAGGGGAGCCTGATAAAATTAATTTTGAAAAACCTTTAGATATGCTTGCTTATCAATATGATATAGTTTGTAATGGAATAGAACTATCCTCTGGTGCTATAAGAAATCATATACCCAGTCTTATGTATAAACTTTTTTCAATTGCTGGTTATGATAAAAAACAAGTTGATGATCAATTTAGAGGTATGATCAATGCCTTAAATTATGGAGCACCACCTCATGGGGGCATAGCTCCTGGAATCGATAGAATTGTAATGCTTCTAGCTAATGAGAAGAACATAAGAGAAGTTACCATGTTTCCAATGAATCAAAATGCCCAAGATTTAATGATGAACGCCCCCTCCAAAATTAGCGAGGAACAATTAAAAGAGTTAAATTTATCTTTAAAATTTAAAAAATAATTTATTTTTTTCCTTTGAGGCTTATCTTAATGTCAGATAAGTCAACGAGATTTTTTTTATAATTGTTTCTAACAAACCCTTTACTTGTTATATCTTTAACAATCTTTAAAAGTTGATTTTGATCATCTGAATTTTCGTTATCTAGATTGGAATTTTCTGTAAGTCCAATTGTAGGTGTATGGGCTAAATCTTCTCTATTTTGGTAAGAAATTGCCAATTCTCTAAATATGTAGTCTAATATAGAGGAAGCACTTAGAATTCTATCATTTCCATAGACCTTTCCTGAGGGTTCAAATTTAGTTCCAACAAATGCGCTTATAAACTCATCGAGGGGAACTCCGTACTGTAAACCTAAAGAAACAGCAATTGCAAAATTGTTCATTAAAGCTTTTACCAATTCACCTTCTTTGCTAGTATCAATAAATATCTCTCCAATTTTTCCATCCTCATACTCACCAGTATGCAAGTAAACTTTATGGTCTCCAATTGTTGCTTTTTGAATATATCCTTTACGTCTATCTGGCATGCTAAATCTTTTACCGTTATTATCTGACTTAAAAGAAGTATTCTTAACTATATTCTCCAAACTTTTTGCAACAGGTTGCTGACCTTCTGAAGAAACGTCAACTTTTTTATTATCTACTACTTTATTATTTTTTGGATCAAGACTTTTTGTTTTTCTATTATCTAATTTAACATCTAATACCTCAAATTTACCATCATCTCTTTTTTCAAGATTCTTTAGCTCATTTTCGTTAATATCGTCCAAATAATGATTAACTTTAAAAGTGCAAGTATAATATGTTTCAACTAAGTATTTTGACATTTGACCCCAATTTTTTTATTAATTTTTGATTTTGATTAAAATTATTTATATACAAAATCAAAATTTAGTCTAATTTAATTTATACAATTTAGAATTGAAAAAAAATAATTTATATGTTGACATTCTTTAAAACTATTTTCATTTGGTGGAATCAAGGTACCTTTGGCACCAGGATTAAAACTATTCTATTTGGTAAGTTAGTTGGTCAAGATTCTTTTGGCAACAAATATTATGAAAATAAAAAAGGAAAAAGATGGGTTATTTATTTTGGTGAAATAGATGCCTCAAAAATTCCAGTTGAGTGGTTCTCTTGGATACATTTTACATCGAATAAATTAGAAAAAATACATGATCTAAAAAAATATGATTGGCAAAAACCTCACCAACCAAATTTGACAGGAACAAAAAGTGCTTATTACCCCTATAAAGAAAAAGATGTTACTAAAAAAAAATACAAAGTTTGGAAAAAATAATTTTTATATCTTAATTCTAGTATTTTCTTTTTATTTTTTAGCATTTAATAGCTCTTCTTTATCAAATGATTTAGAGGGTTCTTATACAATAATAAAGGTATTAGATAAAATAAGTTCCAAAAATGATAAATTAAAACTTAAAAATACTGAAGAAGTTATATTCAAAGATCTTTCAATTAAAAGTATGAAATGTAGTAATTCTGAGTTTGATGATAATCCCGAGATTAAAGCATATATTCAAGTGAAAGATTTAACGAATAAAAAAAAGGATAATGTATTTATTTTTAATGATTGGATGTTCTCTTCAAGCCCATCTATCAAGCCTTTTGACCACGCTGTCTACGATATTTGGTTAATAGGATGTAATTAAATTATTTTTTCATTATCAAGCCAACTTACGCTGAAATCTGAATTAATAAACTTTTTATGACTTAAAAGTTTTTTGTGTAATGGTATTGTTGTTGTAATACCCTCTATAACAAATTCATCAAGAGACCGGTTCATTCTTTGGATTGCTTCAGTCCTATTCCTACCATGACATATTAGTTTACAAACCATGCTATCATAATAAGGAGTTACTTTATAACCTTGAAATATTGCTCCATCCACTCTTGTTCTAAACCCAGAAGGTTGATGACACATCTTTATTATACCTGGTGAAGGTTGAAAATTTTTACTAGCATCCTCAGCATTGATTCTGCATTCAATTGCATGTCCTCTAGGTTTTATGTCAGATTGCTTTAGAGCTGTTTCTCCTGAAAAAGCTATCCAAATCTGTTCTTTTATAATATCTATCCCAGTTACCATTTCTGACACGGGATGTTCCACCTGAACTCTAGTATTCATTTCTAAAAAATAAAATTTTCCATCCTCATAAATAAATTCAACTGTACCTGCACCTTCATATTTAATATTCCTTACCATTTTTACTGTTTTATTAAATAAATCATTTCTTATTTCATCATTCAAAACTGGACTTGGTGTTTCTTCAATTAATTTTTGATGTCGTCTTTGAACTGAACAATCTCTTTCATGTAAATGAACAACTCTATTTTTTCCTGCTAATATTTGAACTTCTATATGTCTTGGGTTTTGAAAAAATTTCTCGATATAGACTTCATCATTTCCAAAATATTTTTTAGCTTCAGATTTTGCTGTTAAAAAAAGGTTTTCAAATTCATCTTCTTTATGAACAATCTTCATACCTTTGCCCCCTCCACCACCAGATGCTTTAATTAGTATGGGAAATCCAATTTTTTTACACAGTTTTTTTGCCTCTAAGATATTTTTAATACCTCCTTCAGATCCTTCGATAACTGGTAATCCATTTTCTTTAGCAATTTTTTTTGCTTGAATTTTATCACCCATCATTTGGATAAGTTTAGATGATGCACCTATAAACTTAATATTATTTTCCTCTAACACTTTAACAAAGTTAGAATTTTCAGCTAAAAATCCATAACCAGGATGAACAGCCTCTGAATTAGTAAGTTCTATAGCAGACATTAAAGCAGGTACATTTAAATAACTATTTTCTGGAAGATGGGAACCTATACAAATACTTTCGTCAGCTAATTTTACATGCATACTATCTCTATCCACATCAGAGTGGACAGCTACAGTGGAAATTCCCCATTCTTTACATGCTCTGATTACTCTTACCGCAATTTCCCCACGGTTTGCAATTAGAATTTTTTTAAACATTATTCAAGAATGACTATAGTTTGTCCAAATTCAACTGGTTGACCATCTGTTACACAAATCTTTTTAACAACGCCTTCTGATGTAGATGGCACATGGTTCATTGTTTTCATTGCTTCTACAATCATTATAGTGTCACCTTTCTTTACTCTTTTTCCAACTTCCACAAATTTTTTTGCACCTGGTTCTGGAGCGTGGTATGCAGTACCAATAATTGGAGATGTTATTTCTATTCCTGATAAAATTTTTTCAGTCTTATCTGAAATATCTGTCAAAGAAGATAAATTATTTTTTAATGGTAAAGAGTCATTATGCGATGTGCTCTTTTTAGAGACTTTTATTTTTGTATCTTTTTCTGTGTATTCTAATTCGGTGAGATTAAACTCATCTAAATAATCACTTAATTCTTTAATTATTTTTTTATCGATTTTCATTTTTTAAAGAAGTTGTGCATTGCAATTATGGCTAAAATATAACCATCGGTACCAAGTCCAAATATTCCACCAGTTACTATATCACTTATAAGAGATTTATGTCTAAATTCCTCTCTTTTGTAAATGTTGGATATATGAACTTCGATTATAGGTTTTTTAAAAATTTCTAAAGCATCTCTTATGGCAACGGATGTATGGGTAAAAGCAGCCGCATTAATTATAATTCCATCAAACTTATTTCTTGAATTTTGAATGAAATTTACAAGGTCTCCTTCAATATTTGATTGCACGAATTCTAGTTTTAATCCCAGTTCTGTTGATTTTTTTTTACAAATTTCGTTTAATTGATCAAAATTTTTTGATCCATATTGTGATTGTTCTCTTTCACCTAATAGATTAATATTGGGTCCATTAATAATAATAATTTTATTATTCATTCAGCTTTTATATACGATGAAAAAAATAAAAAAAATAGAAATTAAAGTAAATGGCAAAGTAAAATCTGTTACTGAAAAAACTAGTTTATTAGAATTGGCAAATAATTTAAAAATACCTTTAAAAAAAGTCGCAATTGAACTAAATCAAGAAATAGTAGATAAAAAAAAAATTAACAAAATTAGTCTTAAAAAAAATGATAAAATTGAGATAGTTCATTTTATTGGAGGTGGTTAAATTGAAAAAAGATAAGTTATTAGTGGCAAGGAAATCTTTCAACTCCAGACTTATTGTGGGGACTGGAAAGTATAAAAATATGAGAGAATGTGCCAAAGCAATAAAAATTTCGGGTGCTGATATAGTTACTGTTGCAGTTAGAAGAGTAAATATCACAAATAAAAAAAAACCTCTTTTAATGGATTACATTGATCCCAAAAAAATTACGTATTTACCAAATACTGCAGGATGTTTTAATTCTGAGGAAGCTTTAAGAACTTTAAGACTCGCAAGGGAAATAGGTGGTTGGAAATTAGTCAAATTAGAAGTTTTAGGTGATAAAAAAAATTTATTTCCTGAAATGATTGAAACTTTAAGGTCTACAGAGATTTTAGCTAAAGAAGGTTTTAAAGTCATGGTTTATTGTAATGATGATCCATTGATGGCAAAAAGACTAGAGAACTCAGGTGCATGTGCAATTATGCCTTTAGCAGCACCAATCGGATCAGGCTTA
>CABYJS010000018.1 GCA_902519375.1 uncultured Pelagibacteraceae bacterium | reverse complement strand
ATTAAAGTATTAGTTGCTGCACCAATACCTACACCAACAGCTATTATAGTAAAATAGATTGGAAATGATTTGGCTACTGCTCCTATTGCTTCTGCTGAAATCTTGCCAGCAAACCATGTGTCCACTAAATTATAAAAAGTTTGAAATAATGACCCAACACTTGCAGGAATAGTTACTCTTCTTAACAAAAACCATATTGGATCTTTTGTTAATTTGTAAGACTGAGACAATGATTATCCTTATTTAAATTCTTTTTGAAAAATATGTTTTTTTCCAGATGCTTTTGCTTTGTATATCTGACTTTGTCTCATTCTAAAACGTGATTTTTGTGATTTGGTTAATTTGTCGTAACATCTAAAACAAGATACACCCTCCTCATATTTTTCAGAACTTTTATCTTTTTTTGAAATAGGCATTCTACAACCTCCGCAAATTGAATAAGTTCCATTAATTAGTCCATGTTTCAGACTAATTCTATTATCAAATACAAAACACTCACCTTTCCATAAACTATCTTCTTTTTTTATCTTTTTTAGATAATTCAAAATACCACCATTCAATTGATAGATATTTTTAAATCCTTTATTCTTTAAATAAACAGAAGTTTTTTCACATCTTATTCCACCAGTACAAAACATGGCGACTGGTTTCTTTTTATTAAGTTTATTCAAGTATTTTGGGAAATCTCTAAAGTTATCGATATCTGGATTAATAGACTTTTTAAAAGTACCCACATCATATTCAAAAGATTTACGAGTATCTATTATGTGGGTATCTTTTTTTTTAATCAAATCATTCCATTTTTTTGGATCTAAATGTGTTTTGGTATTCCTTTCCTTGGGATTTAAAGTAAAATTCATGGGAACAACTTCTTTTTTAATTTTTACTTTTGGTTTATGAAAAGGTTGAAACAAAGATTTTGAAGTATTTTCACAATCAAATTTTTTAAATGAAAATAGAAATTTAATTTTTTTTACGGTTTTTTCAATATTTTTGTTGTTACTAGATATAGTTCCATTTAATCCTTCTTGAGAAATTATTATAGTTCCTCTTGTATCATTTGTAGTTAGGAACTTTTGTAAAAAAATTTTCTTTTTCTTTAAAGATTTAATCTTAATAAATTTATAAAAGCCAAAAACTTTAAACATTATAGCAGCCTGCAAACAGTCATTCCATCACCTAATGGTATAATAATTTGTTCTACTCTTTTATCTTCAGAAACTAATCTATTAAATTCTCTTATGTATACAGTAAATTTATCATAATTATTTTCATCAGCCACTTCTCCATGCCACAGAACATTATCAATAATTATTAATCCACCTTTTTTCAATAATCCTATAGATTTTTCATAATATTCTTTGTAGTTCATTTTATCAGCATCTATAAAAATCATATCAAATTTCTTACTCTTTAGCTCTACTAGAGATTCAAGAGCAGGCTTTATAATTGTTTTTATTTTGTGATCTTGTTTTGCCTTTTTAAAAAAATTTAATGCTATCTTGTTTGTTTCTTCATTTTTATCAAGTGCAATAAGCTTACCCTCATCAGGTAAAGCAAGTGAAATTGAAAGCGCACTAAGTCCTGTAAAAGTTCCAATCTCAAGTACATCTTTTATATTTGAAATTTTTATTATTAGATGAAGAAAAAAACACTGTGTAGGATCAATTTGCATCCTTTTAATCTCACCTAATGTTTTGTTATAATCAATTATTTCTTGCTGGATTGGGTTCAATTTTAAACCAAAATCATCAATGTATTTTTGTAACTTTTCTGTGATATCAAGGTTTGCACCCATTGCTTTATAGCTTTTTTTTTAATATCTCATTTATTAATTGAGGATTTGCTTTACCACCAGAAGCTTTCATCGCTTGCCCAACAAAAAATCCAAATAATTTTTCTTTACCTTGTTTGTATTCAATAGCTTTTTGTCTGTTATCATTAATGATTTTATCTATTAAAGCTTCTAGTGCTTTTGGGTCGCTCTGTTGCTTTAATCCTTTTTCTTCAACAATTTTTTGGGGGTCCTTATCCCCATCCATCATTAATTCAAATACAGTTTTAGCTATTTTTCCTGAGATTGTTCCATTTTTAATTAGGTTAACTAGTATTGCTAAATTCTTTGAACTTATTGGACTTTGAGAAATTTCTAAGTTTTTATTATTTAAAACAGCAAACAATTCACCTGTAATCCAATTAACTGCTAATTTAATATCCTTATTCTTACCCATTTTAGTGACCACTTCTTCAAAGTATTTTGCAGTATCAATATCTGAAACTAAAATATTTGCCTCGTAAGGAGATACTTTAAAGTCTTTAATAAATCTTTTCTTTTTATCATCAGGTAACTCTGGAATTTCGCTTTTAAGTTTATTAATAAATTCATTGGAAACTTCTAACGGTAATAAGTCTGGATCTGGAAAATATCTATAATCATGAGCATCCTCTTTTGATCTCATAGATCTAGTCTCATTTTTTCTAGTATCAAACAATCTTGTCTCTTGATCAATTGATTTACCCTCCTCTATCAAATCGACTTGTCTATTAGCTTCATAGTCAATTGCCATTTGCATGAACTTTATTGAATTAACATTCTTTATCTCACATCTTGTGCCTAAGTCTTTAGAGCCTTTGGCTCTTACTGATACATTAACGTCAGCTCTTAAGGATCCTTCTTGCATATTTCCATCACAAGTTCCTAAATATCTCATTATAGATCTAAGTTTTTTAATATAAGCACTAACCTCATCTGGAGATCTAAGGTCTGGTTTACTTACAATTTCCATTAAAGCTACACCGGATCTATTTAAATCTACATAGGTGCTTTGAGGATCCAAATCATGAATACTTTTTCCAGCATCCTGTTCTAAATGTAATCTTTCAATACCGATTTCTTTTTGACCTTCTGGCATATCTAAAATAACTTTGCCTTCACCTACTATTGGATCTTTGAATTGGGAAATTTGATACCCTTGAGGTAAATCAGCATAAAAATAATTTTTTCTATCAAATACTGAACGATTATTGATTTTGGCATTAAGGCCAATACCAGTTTTAATTGCTTGTTTTACACAAAACTCATTGATTACAGGTAACATTCCGGGAAATGCTGCATCAACTAAGCTTACTTGAGTGTTTGGTTCTGCGCCAAATTTAGTTGATGAGGTTGAAAATAATTTTGACTCTGAGGTGACTTGTGCGTGTACTTCTAATCCAATTACAACTTCATATTGATTATCTTTTCTATTAATAAGATATTCTGATTTTACTTTACTCATTTAATCCACCAATCATTTATCTTATTTTTAAAACCGATTTTTTCTTCCATAGCATAAGCAATATTTAATATATTTTGTTCATCGAAAGCTTTTCCAATTATCTGTAAACCCAGCGGATACCCTTTTAAATCATGACCTGCTGGAATAGAAATCCCTGGTAAACCTGCTAAATTAACCGGTACTGTAAAGATATCATTTAAATACATTGATACGGGATCATCTTTTTTCTCACCAATCTTAAATGCTGAGCTTGGAGTTGATGGGGTTAATATAGCGTCAACTTTTTTATATACTTCATCAAAATCATTTTTAATTAATTTTCTTACTCTTTGTGCTTTAAGATAATATGCATCATAATAACCTGAAGATAAAACATAAGTTCCAATCATTATTCTTCTTTGAACTTCAGCTCCAAAACCTTCTGATCTTGTCTTCTCATACATATCTATGAGATTTTCTCCTTGAGCTCTAAATCCATATTTGACCCCATCATATCTTGCTAAATTGGATGAAGCCTCTGCTGGTGCTACAATATAATAAGCGGGTAAAGCATAACTTGTGTGTGGAAGAGTTATATCGATTATTTCTGCACCGCAGTCCTTTGCATATTGAATACCTTTTTGCCAAAGTTCTTCAATTTCTTTAGGCATTCCATCAACTCTATATTCTTTTGGTATTCCAATTTTTTTACCCTTAATATTTTTTGTTAAATCTTTACTGTATTCGTTTCTTTTAAAATCAACTGAAGTTGAGTCTTTTGAGTCATAAGTGCTGATTATTTCTTGAAGTAAAGCACAATCTTTTACATTTTGTGCCATAGGACCTGCCTGATCTAAAGAAGATGCAAATGCAACTATTCCATATCTTGAACAACTTCCGTAAGTTGGTTTTAGACCTACAATACCAGTGAATGAAGCTGGCTGTCTTATAGATCCTCCAGTATCTGTTCCAATAGTTATTGGTGTTAGTTGGCCTGCAACTGCAGAAGCTGAACCACCTGATGAACCTCCAGGGACCAAATTTTTATCAATTGGATTTTGTACATTACCAAAAAAACTTGTTTCATTCGAAGATCCCATTGCGAATTCGTCACAATTTAGTTTCCCAAGAAGAATAGCACCTTCATTCCAAATATTTTGTGTAACAGTAGACTCATACGTTGGTACAAAATTATTTAAGATTTTACTTCCAGCAGTCGTACGAATATTCTTAGTACAAAACAAATCTTTAACAGCCATTGGTATACCTGGTAACTTTAAATCGAGATTTGGTTTTTCATCAAATTTTTTAGCTTTTTCTAAAGCTGATGAATAATCCTCTGAAATATATGCATTTAATTCTTTTGACTTTTCAGATCTATCAATAAACGCTTTTGTAACTTCCTTTGAAGAAAGTTTTTTTTCCTTAATATTTTTAACTAATTCTGAAAGTGATTGTTTTGTAATATCAGACATTATTCAATTACCTTAGGTACTACAAAATAATCTTCATTATCTTGAGGTGAATTCTTTATTATTTCATTGCGAATATCTTTACTTTTTACCTCGTCATGTCTCAATTTTAGAGTAGTTTCAGCTACGGATGTAAGAGGCTTAACTTTGTCAGTATTCAATTCATTTAACTTTTCAATAAACTTAAAAATAGAATTCAAATCACCAGCTAATTTCTCAGCTTTTTGATCGTCCACAGATATTCTAGATAATTTTGATATATGCTTTATTGTTTTAAGATCTATGCTCATATGCTATTTAAGTATGACGCAAACTATCACTTAAGTTTAAAATATACAATATGATCACCTTAGAGGAATTTAAAAAAAAACAGTTAGATAAATGCAGATTAATTGGTTTAGACCTTGGATCCAAAAGAATTGGTGTATCTATTTGTGATGAAAAACAATTAATTGCCACACCGTTTAAAACTATCAAGAGATCGACAGCTAAAGAAGTAATAAACGAACTAAGAACCATAATTGAAGAAAATGATATAAAAGGAATAATTATTGGAAATCCACTTAACATGGATGGTACATCGGGTAGTTCAGCTCAGTCTGTTAAGGATACATCGGAAAATATAGAGAAGAGTATTAATTTACCTGTTTGCTTGTGGGACGAAAGATTGTCTACTGTAGGAGCTTTTAACTTGTCAAGTCAGTTAGATATTAATGTAAGTAAAAGGGAAAAAAAAATTGATGAAAATGCCGCTACTTTTATACTTCAGGGTGCAATAGATTTCTTAAGTAATTAATACTTGCTATTATAGAGCTTTATAGTTATAGAGTTGGTTTTAATGGCAATTAAAACAAATAAAGCTATTAAAATTTCTCAAAAACATTTGTTAGGTATCCAAGATTTATCAATTAATGATGTTAATTTGATATTAGATGAAGCTTATGATTTTATAAAAGTTAATCAAAGTAAAAATAAAAAAATTGATACTTTAAAAGGAAAAACACAAATCAACTTATTCTTTGAACCTTCCACAAGAACACAAAGTTCATTTGAACTAGCTGGAAAAAGACTTGGGGCTGATGTTATGTCTATGAATATTAGCAATTCAGCTATTAAAAAAGGAGAGACTCTAATTGATACAGCAATGACTTTAAATGCGATGCATCCTGATATTATAGTTATAAGACATCAAGACTCTGGGGCATGTAACTTACTGTCTCAAAAAGTAAATTGTGCAGTTTTAAATGCAGGTGATGGAAGAAGAGAACACCCTACTCAAGCATTATTAGATGCTTTGACAATTATTAATCGTAAACAAAAAATTGAAGGTTTAAAAATTGCGATTTGTGGTGACATATTACATTCGAGAGTAGCAAGATCTAATATTTATCTTCTTAACATGCTTGGAGCTGAAGTTAATATAATTGCTCCAACAAACTTAATGCCTAAAGAAATTGAAAAATTTGGCGTCAACACATTTACGGATATGAAAAAAGGTTTAAAAGATTGTGATATCGTTATGATGTTAAGATTACAGAATGAAAGAATGAGTAGTTCTTATCTTTCATCAAATAGAGAGTATTACGAATATTATGGACTAACACCCGATAAATTAGAGCATGCTAAATCAGATGCTTTAATTATGCATCCTGGTCCAATGAATAGAGGAATAGAAATTGATACAATGTTAGCAGATGACATCAATAAAAGTGTAATTAAAGAACAAGTAGAGCTTGGTGTAGCTGTAAGAATGGCTTGCTTAAAAATTTTTTGTACTTAAATGAAAAAACAATTTTTTATAAATGCCAATATCGTAGACCCTTATAATTCAATAAATGAAATTGGAGGATTAATAATTGGAGAAGATGGTAAAATCGAGGCTATTGGAAAGAAAGTTAACACAAATAATCTACCTTCTAGAGAAAAACCAATTGATTTAAAAGAAAAACACATATTCCCCGGACTTGTTGATATGCGAGTTTTTGTTGGTGAACCAGGGTATGAATATAAAGAAAACTTCAGAACTCTTAGTGATGCAGCATTATCAGGTGGAGTAACTTCAGTGGTGACTATGCCTAACACAGATCCAGTTATAGATAACGTATCTATAGTAGATTTTTTAAAAAGAAGAGGAAGAGATAAATCAAAAATTAATATTTTTCCTTGTGCTTCGCTTACAAAAAATATTGAGGGTACTAACATGACAGAATTTGGTTTATTACAAAAAAAAGGAATAATTGCTTTTACTGACGGCACTAAAACAATACAAAATCCAAGATTAATGTCTAGAATTATGAATTCCGCTAAAGACATTGGATGTTTAATAATGCAACATGCTGAAGACTCTGAATTAGCAAGGAATGGAATGATTAATTCAGGAATTATTGCTTCAAAATTGGGACTATCTGGAATACCAGAAATAGCTGAACGTATTTTAATTGAAAGAGATTTAACTTTATTAGAGAAGATTAAATGTAGATATCATATATCTCAATTATCATCACAAAAGTCTATTGAGGTAATTAAACACAGAAAAGAAATAGTAAAATTTACTTCAGGAGTTTCTATAAACAATCTTTCATTAAATGAAAATGATATTGGAGATTTTAGAACTTTTTTGAAATTATCACCTCCTTTAAGGAGAGAAGAAGATAGAATAGCTCTAGTTCAGGGTTTAAAAGATGATTTAATTGATGTTATTGTATCAGATCATAAACCAGAAGATGAAGAATCAAAAAGATTAACTTTTTCTCAAGCTGCAACAGGTGCCTCTGGAATAGAAACTCTGCTTTCTCTAAGTTTGGAACTTTACCACAACGACTCACTTAAATTAGAAACTATTATAAAAGCGCTTACATCCAATCCTGCAAAAATACTTAAAATTGATAAAGGCAATCTATCAATAGGAAATGATGCTGACTTCTGTATCGTTGATATAAATAAACCTTGGATTGTAAAAAAAGAAAAATTAATTTCAAAGTCTAAAAATACCTCTATAGAAGACAAAAAACTTCAAGGTAAAGTTATAAATACCTTTGTAAAAGGAAAAGAATTATTTAAGCTATAATATGGATATATTAATTGTTGGTATAATTTGTTACCTCATAGGTTCAATACCATTTGGTTATATCTTAACTAAAATATTTTTAAAAAAAGATATCAGAGATATTGGTTCGGGAAATATTGGAGCTACAAATGCTCTAAGAACTGGAAATAAAGCTATTGGATATACAACTTTATTTTTTGATATTATAAAAGCTGTTATTCCAATTATATATATTAAATTTAATTTTACGGAACTTCTTTACATTGCCTCACTTTGTATATTTCTAGGGCACGTTTTTCCTATCTGGCTTAAATTTAAGGGAGGAAAAGGTGTAGCAACTTATGTTGGAATTTTATTTGCTTTAAATATTTATTTTGGATTAGTATTTGTTGTTTCATGGCTTATAACATTTGCATTTTTTAAGTTTTCATCCTTATCATCATTGGTTGCTTCAATTTCTATTCCAATTTATTTACTGATTTTATCTAAATTTGAACATATATTTTTTTTTACAATTATGTTTGTCTTAGTTTTTTTTACTCATAGAGAAAATATTAAAAGATTGAAAAACAAAGAAGAAAGTAAGACAAAAATTTATTAAATTGACTATCAAACTCTTTTGGGTAGTTTGTAGATTATGAATTTAGTCATTGTAGAAAGTCCTGCCAAAGCTAAAACCATTAATAAATATTTAGGTGAAAAATATATAGTTTTAGCAAGTTATGGACATATAAGAGATCTTCCTTCAAAAAATGGTTCGGTTGACCCTGATCAAGATTTTAAAATGGAGTGGGAAGTTGATAGTTTTTCAAAAAAATATTTAAAAGAAATCACTGATGCTGCGAAAGATTCATCAAAAATTATATTAGCTACTGACCCTGATCGTGAAGGTGAGGCTATTGCATGGCACGTAAAAGAATATTTAAAAGAAAAAAAACTTTTAAAAGATAAAGAAATAGAGCGGGTAGTTTTTAATGAGATTACTAAAAAAGCTGTAATTCATGGTATCGAAAATCCAAGACAGATAGAGCCCCTATTGGTTGATGCTTATATGGCTAGAAGAGCCTTAGACTATTTAGTTGGTTTTAATATCTCACCTATACTTTGGACAAAGTTACCAGGTTCAAAATCAGCAGGAAGAGTTCAATCTGTTGCATTAAAATTAATTACAGAAAGAGAGCATGAAATAGAATCTTTTGTTCCAGAGGAATTTTGGACACTTAGTGTTAAATTTGAAGATGAAAAGAATCAAAATATTACAGCTAGTATTAGCCAGTTAGATAATAACAAGATAGAAAAATTTTCATTTAAGAATAAAGAGGAAATAAATAATGCAATATCAAGTATTAATAAGAAGAAATTTAATATTACTGATATTTCAAGTAAAATTATAAATCGTAATCCTTCTGGACCATTCACAACATCTACTCTTCAACAGACAGCCTCAAGTAGATTAGGGTTCGGTGCATCAAGAACAATGCAGATTGCACAAAAACTTTATCAAGGTATAGAAATTGAGGGAGAAACAATAGGTTTGATTACTTACATGAGAACTGATGGAACTAATCTATCTAAAGACGCTATATCAGCTTTTAGAGATTATATTAAAAAAGAAATTGGTAATGAGTATCTACCTGAGACTGCTTTGAATTATTCTGGAAAAAAAGCAAAAAATGCTCAAGAAGCACACGAGGCTATAAGGCCTACTGATATTATAAGAACTCCTCAAAGTGTTAAAAAATATTTAAGCCCAGATCAAAATAAACTTTATGATTTAATTTGGAGTAGATCTTTATCCTCTCAAATGGAGTCTGCTAAATTTGATAGAAATACTATTACTATTAGCTCAGATAATAACGATACTATTTGCAAAGCCAGTGGTTCAGTTCTCAAATTTGACGGTTTTTTAAAGGTCTATAAAAATCCTAGTAAGGATGATGATGAAAATATTTTACCTTCTATGTCTAAAGGACCTATAAATATTGAAGCTTTATTAGATGAGCAGCATTTTACTCAACCTCCACCAAGATATTCAGAGGCAAGTTTAGTAAAAAAATTAGAGGAATTAGGTATTGGTAGACCATCTACCTATGCTAGCATCATATCTACAATTGCTAATAGAGGTTACGCAGAAATATTAAATAAAAGATTTTTTCCCACTGATAGAGGTAAACTAATTTCAGCCTTTTTAGAAAAGCTGTTTTCCAAGTATGTCGATTATAATTTTACTGCAGGACTAGAAGATCAGTTGGATGAAATTACTAGTGGAAAAGAGAGTTGGATTAAAGTTTTAGAACTATTCTGGAAAGATTTTAATAATAATGTCACTGAAGTGAAGGAAATAAGAACAAGAGAGGTTTTAGACCTGCTTAATGATAGTTTGGGAGACTTGGTTTTTGATAAAGACAATGATGGAAATATAATTAGAAAATGCCAATTATGTAGTTCCGGAACCCTTAGTTTAAAAAATAGTTTTAGAGGTGGGGCATTTATTGGATGTTCAAATTACCCCGAGTGTAAATTTACAAGACCTTTATCAAAAGCTAAAGCTGCTGCCCAATCTCAACTAGCTGAACCAAAATTCATTGGAAAGCATGAAAATGGTAATGATATTTATCTTAAAAACGGAAGATTTGGTCCTTATCTTCAATATGAAAAATTTTTAGAAGATATTGAAATTGAAAAACCTACTAAGAAAAAAAAGAAAACTAAAAAACTTAAACCTGACGTTAATGAACTTTTGAAAAATGTATCAATACCAAAAGGTTTAGAATTAGAGAGTATCGATTTAGACAAAGCCCAATTCTTATGTTCCTTGCCAAAATCTTTGGGAATAAATCCTGATAATCAAAAAGAAATTATACTCAACACTGGAAGATTTGGACCATATTTAAAGTGTGAAAATAAATCAGCAAGAATAGAAAATATTGAAGAAATATTTTCTATAGGATTAAATAGAGCAATTACTTTAATTGCTGAGGCTAAACCTGGTAGAATGTCTTCTTCAATAATAAAAGATTTAGGAGAACACCCTGAAGATAAAAAACCTGTTAGAGTTATGAAAGGACAATATGGTCCTTACATTAAATATAAGTCTTTGAATGCAACAATACCTGAGGAAAAAGATCCAACCGAATTAACTATGGAAGAAGCTTTAATTCTGATAGAGAAAAGAAAGGAATACGATAAGAATAAGAAATCCAAAAAAAGGAAATCAAAATGAGTTATGAAGAAAATTTAAAAAAACTTAACATTAAACTACCAGATGCTAAAGCTCCTGTTGGAAATTATGTGGCAACAAAAATATCAGGAAAAATGTTATTCATATCAGGCCAAATTTCAATTGATGAAAATGGTCAACTTATAAAAGGCAAAATAGGTAAAGATTTAGATGTTGATGCAGGTTATAACGCTGCTAAAAGATGTGCCTTAAGTATTGTGGCTCAAGTTTATAAGGCATGTAATAACGATCTATCGAAAATTAAATCTTGTGTTAAACTAACTGGATTTGTTAATTCAACAGATAAATTTGTCGATCAACCTAAAGTATTAAATGGTGCCTCCGATTTGATAGCTTCTATATTTGGCGACGCAGGCATGCATACAAGAGCAGCTGTGAGTGTTAACAGTTTACCTCTAGGTGTATCAGTAGAAGTTGATGCAATATTTGAATTGAATTAAGTTTTTATCTCCCAACACTATAATACTTAAAACCTTGACCTCTTATCTTTGTTGGGGAATATATATTTCTCATATCATAAATAATAAATTTTTTACCTTTGACTAAATTTTTAAAGTTAATTGATTTAAAATCATTCCATTCAGTATGAATAATTACAAGGTCAGCTCCTTCTAACGATTTTTTTACTGAATTTGCGTAAGATACATTTTTAATTTTTGACAAGTCTTTTTTAAAACCCGTAGGGTCAAAATATTTAATTAATGCACCTTTTTTTGAAAGCTTAGGAATCATAATTAAACTAGAAGAGTCTCTCATATCATCAGTATTGGCCTTAAAAGTTACTCCTAAAAAGGTAATTTTTTTATTTTTTACTTTTTTGTTTAAAATTTTATATACCCTATCTAATAGTAAATTTGATCTATTCTCATTTGATTTTATCACTGATTTTATAACTGATAGATTTGTTTTGAATTTATCTGCAGTTGAAATTATTGCTTTTGTATCCTTGGGAAAACACGATCCACCATAAGCTGGGCCTGCTCTTAAAAAACGACCTCCTATCCTCTTATCTAAACCCATACCTATCGAAATGTCTTCAGTATTTATCCCTGTTTTTTCACATAGATTTGCTATTTCATTTATGAAAGTAATCTTTGTAGCTAAAAAGGCATTTGATGCATATTTAATTAATTCTGCTGCCCTTCTTGAGGTATTAAGGTATTGAGCCCCTTTTGATATCAAGGGGGAGTATAAACTTTTTAAAATACGATTAGATTTTTTATCATTTGAACCAATTACTATTCTGTCTGGAAAATTAAAATCTCTTACAGCCTCACCCTCTCTTAAAAATTCAGGGTTAGATACGACTGAAAATTTATTCATTTTATTTTTTTTAGACAAAATCCTCTCAATTTCATCACCTGTAGTTACGGGAACAGTTGATTTAGTAATGATAATCTTAAACTTATTTATAGAGGCACCTATTTCTTTGGCAACACCATAAATTTGACTTAAGTCTGCAGAACTACCTCCTTTTTTAGTTGGGGTACCAACACAAATAAAAATTATATCTGAGTCTTTTATAGATTTTTTTAAATCTATAGAAAAATTTAATCTTTTATTTTTAAAATTTTTATTTACAAGTTCCTCAAGACCTGGCTCATAAATTGGTATTTTTCCATTCATGAGTTGAGTGATTTTTTTTGGATCTTTATCAACACAAATTACATTATTTCCCAAATCAGCAAAACAAGTTCCACTTACTAAACCTACATAACCAGTTCCTATCATGCATAATTTCATATCTTAGATATCTCCAATGTAGATTTGATATATCCCTGCATACTCCCACAATCAAGATACTTACCAGAAAAATTATGTGCTATAAAATTTTCTGAATTATCAATAAGAGTTTGGATAGAGTCAGTAATATGAATTTCTCCTCCTTTTCCAGGTTTTTGTTTTGATAGTATTGAAAAAATAGTTTTAGGAAGAATATATCTTCCCATCACAGCTTTGTTAGAAGGAGCTTTTTTTACAGAAGGTTTCTCTATTACTTTTTCAATTAAATAATTTTTTTTATCTAATTTTTTTTTTAATTTATAAATTCCCCATCTGGTAACAGTCTTTTTTGCAACATTCATACTAGCCATTACTGATGATTTATATTTGTTGTGAACTTTAATCATTGATTTAGAACAGTTTTGTTTAATTATAAGATCATCAGGTAACAACATTAAAAAATACTTACCATTAATAAATTTTTTAGTTTTTAAAACTGCATCTCCAGTTCCTAAAGGCTTATTTTGATAAACAAATTTTAT
>CABYJS010000017.1 GCA_902519375.1 uncultured Pelagibacteraceae bacterium | reverse complement strand
ATAAATCAATAGTATGAGAGTGACCACCAAAATGATCTTCCTTCTCAAAAAGATCTACATGATGTTTTTTTGATAAGTAGTATGCAGCACTTAATCCTGAAATGCCTGAGCCAACAACAGCAATTTTCATTTATTGTTAAGCTGCATCTTCTTTAAATTCATCCATGCTTGGGCAAGTACAAAATATATTCTTATCGCCATAAACATTATCTACTCTCGCAACTGGAGGCCAGAATTTACTAGCACGTAAGAATTTCGCTGGATAAGCTGCTTCTTCCCTTGAATATTTATGCGTCCAATTATCAGAAGCAAGTTCACTATCGGTGTGTGGAGCATTTTTAATTGGATTATCTATCTTATCAAATTTACCTGATTTAATTTTTTCTATTTCTTGTTTAATCATAATTAAAGTGTCACAAAATTTATCAAGTTCTGATAAACCCTCACTTTCAGTTGGCTCTATCATCATAGTACCAGCTACAGGCCATGACATTGTCGGAGCATGAAATCCAAAATCAATTAATCTTTTTGCGATATCTTCTTCTGTTATCCCTGTCTCTGATTTTATATTTCTTATATCAATAATACATTCATGGGCAACGTTTCCATTTGACCCTTTATACAAAATTGGAAAGTGATCTTTTAGCCTATGAGCAATATAATTTGCATTTAATATAGCAACTTGAGAAGCAAGCTTTAATCCCTCTGAACCCATCATTTTAATATACATCCAAGAAATTGACAGAATACTTGAACTACCCCAAGGAGCTGCTGATACTGCTCCAATTCCAGTTGTTGGCCCACAATCTTTTATTACTGGATGATTAGGCAGATAAGCTTGTAAATGTTTTTTACATGCTATAGGTCCCATACCAGGTCCTCCTCCACCATGAGGAATACAAAAAGTTTTATGTAAATTAATATGGCAAACGTCTGGGCCAAAATTTCCTGGCTTTGCAATTCCAACTAGGGCATTTAAATTTGCTCCATCCATGTAGACCTGACCACCATGTTTATGAACTAGTTCACAAATATCTGTTATCTTTTCCTCAAATACTCCATGAGTAGATGGGTAAGTTACCATTAATGCCCCAAGGTTTTCAGAATGTTGCTCAGCTTTTTTCTTTAAATCATCAAAATCAACGTTTCCTTCTTTGTCACAATTAACAACAACCACTTTCATTCCAACCATTTGTGCACTTGCTGGATTGGTTCCATGTGCTGAGCTTGGAATTAAACATATATTACGATTGGCCTCACCTCTATCTAAATGATACTTACGGATAACCATCAAACCTGCATATTCCCCCTGAGCACCTGCGTTAGGTTGTAGAGAAACACCAGAAAAACCAGTAATAGATCGCAACCAATTTTTTAGATCAGTAAATAAATCTCTAAATCCTTCCATCTGTTCTATTGGAACGAATGGATGGGGTTGAGCAAATTCTTTCCAGGAAATTGGTGTCATTTCAGCGGCAGCATTTAACTTCATTGTACATGAGCCAAGTGCTATCATCGTTCTATTCAATGCTATATCCTTATCTTCTAATCTTTTAAGATATCTAAGCATTTCAGTTTCTGAATGATATGAGTTGAAGACTGGATGTTCTAAATATTTTGAAACTCTTAATAAGTTATTAGGTAGATTAGGTAAACTTACTGAAGGATCCTCTTTTTTGATTGATTCTGCCGAATTAAAAATTTTTAATAATTGATTTACTCTATATACATTTTTTCTTTCATCAAATGAGACAGCAAGCATTTCAGAATTCACTTTTCGTATATTAACTTTTTGATTTAAAGCATTTTTATAAATTTGATCAGTCTTTTCTTTGGTAATAATCGTAACAGTATCAAAAAAATAATTCGAATAAAGTTCATATCCAGACTGTTTTATTTTATCAGCAAAACTTTTTGCTAATTGAGATACTCTCTCAGAAATATTTTTAATTCCATCTGGACCATGATAAATTGCATATGCTGCTGATACGATTGCTAACAAAGCTTGAGCGGTACAAATATTGCTTGTTGCCTTATCTCTTCTAATGTGTTGTTCTCTAGTTTGTAAGGATAATCTATATGCCTTATTACCATGCCTATCAACTGACACCCCAACAATTCTTCCTGGCATTGATCTTTTATATTCATCTTTTGTTGCAAAAAAAGCTGCGTGTGGACCTCCATATCCCATTGGAATACCAAATCGTTGAGAGCTTCCAACCGCTATATCAGCACCGAGTTCTCTAGGTGTTTTTAATTTTGCTAATGCTAATAGATCACAGGCCAATATAGCCTTACCGTTCTTTTTGTGAATTTTGCTAATTGCTTCACTTGGGTCTTTAATATCCCCTAAAGTTCCAGGATATTGTAAGATTCCACAAACTAAATCCTCTTTTAATTTATCTAAAACTTTATCCTCTTTACCAACTAGCACTTTTAAACCCATTGGTTCAGCTCTTGTTTGAATTACATTTATTGTTTGAGGATGGCAATCTTCAGATACAAAAACTAAATTACTTTCTTTTTTATTTAATCTGTGACTAAGACCCATAGCTTCTGCGGCTGCTGTACCTTCATCTAACAATGAAGCGTTAGCAATATCCATTCCAGTAAAGTCAACAATCATTTGTTGAAAGTTCAACAACATCTCAAGTCTTCCTTGAGCAACCTCTGGCTGATAAGGTGTATACGAAGTATACCAACCTGGATTTTCTAAGATATTTCTTAAAATTACGTATGGAGTATATGTTCCATAATAACCCATGCCAATAAAATTTGAATAAACTTGATTTTTTTTTGAAATCACTCTTAATTTTCTCAATGCTTCGTATTCAGAATTTGACTCACCGATATTTAATTCACCATTAAACTTTATTTTTTCTGGAACAGTATTATCAATTAAATCATCTAGTGATTGATAATTTAATTCTTTTAACATTTTTAGTTGATCTTCTTTAGAAGGTCCAATATGTCTTTTTAAAAAATCTTTTTCTGAATTTGGTAACATTATGCTGATGTCTCCTTTGCAAATTTATCGTAATCATCTTTATTCATTAAAGAATCCATTTCTGATAAATCTTTTATTTTTAGTTTAAAGAACCATGCTGTATTTTCTGGATCTTCATTAATTTTTGATGGATCATCTACTATAGCTTGATTAATATCAACTACTTCACCACTCACAGGAGTATATACATCACTTGCTGCTTTTGTCGACTCAACTACACCAGCTGTTCCATCTTTTTCAACATTTGAACCTTTTTCTGGAAGTTCTGCGAAAACTATATCACCTAACATTTCAGTAGCATGTTTTGTAATGCCAATCGTTGCTACATCTCCATCTAGTATAATCCACTCGTGTTCTTTTGAATATTTTACTTCACTCATTAATTTACTCCTTTTACATAACTTTTTTTATAAAACGGTAAACTACAAACATTGGCTGGATGTTTTTTACCTCTTACTTCTAAAAATATTTTAGTATCTTTTTTTGAAAATTCATTTTCTACGTAACCCATTGCTACAGGTCCATTTACACTTGGTCCAAATGTACCACTTGTAATTTCTCCAATATGAATATCTAATTGATTGAATATTTTTGTTTTTTCTCTAGCTATTATTCTTCCCTCAGGTTTTATTCCAACTCTAATTTTGCTGACACCATCATTTAATTGTTTAATGATTATATCAGAACCTATGAAATCTCCTTTAGATATTCTCTCTTTTGAAATTGCCCACTTCAAATTTGCTTCCACTGGAGTTTTGTCTTTATCAAGATCATGGCCATATAAACATAAACCAGCCTCCAATCTTAAAGTATCTCTTGCACCTAAACCAATTAACTTGGATCCTTTTTTGATTAATTCTCTTGTTAATTTGTCTGCAAAATCATTTGGTATCGATATCTCAAAACCATCTTCACCTGTATATCCAGATCGGGTAATATAAATTTTATGATTTTCAATTGAAAACCAGTTGCCTGACATAAAATTTAGATCTTTTACTCCATCAACAAGATCATTAAGGATATGAGATGATTTAGGGCCCTGAATTGCAATTAAAGATCTATTTTCATCCAAAACCATTTTGTACTTTTCCTTCAACAATTCCTTTAAAATTTTGAAGTCATTATCTTTGCAAGCTGCATTGAGAATTATTATAAAACCCTCATTTGTTTTTGTGATAATCAAATCATCTTGTATGCCAGCATCTTTGTCCATTAAGAAGCTGTATTTTGAATGATTTAATTTTAAATTTTTTAGATCTAAAGGAAAGATTTGTTCTAAATCTTTGATTAAGTCCTCACCACCATAAATAAATAATTGACCCATATGGGAAACATCAAAAATACCTGAGTGATTTCTTGTGAATTTATGTTCTTCTACAATACCCTCTGAATATTGAATTGGCATTTGATACCCTGCAAATTCAACAAATTTTGCATTACAATCTTGATGTAATTGGTATAGAGATGTTTTTTTTGTTTCCATATTAACTCTTTGTACCCATCTGTATATTTGCCTGAGAGTTTTGCTCCTTCGGCGAGAATTTAATCTCTTTCCAGAGTTAATATGCTACGGTCCTTTTTGCCTGAGAGATTCCTGGGTGGTTGCTCCTTCGGCGCTACGATATTCTGTAGTCTCTCCCGTAAATCAATAATCTTACAACTAAGTATAAATGTCAATGAGAAACGCTTTTATTATTTTTGCTTAAAAGTGAGTAAAATTGCAATAATACTGCAGAAAGAATAATAGCTCCTCCAACCAGTGCAAACATAGATGGTTTTTCACTAACAAATAAAAAAGCCCAAAGAGGTCCTAGAACTGATTCGGATAGCATTATTACACCAACCGTCGCTGACGGAGTAGTTCTTGCTCCAATAGTAATAAAGATAAACCCAAAACCAATTTGAAAAAAACCTGCCAAGAAACCTAAAAAAATATCGTGAGGTGAAATCATTATTTTTGTCGAAAGCAAGAATCCTATTAAACAAGAACTTATCCCAGCAACAAATTGTGCTGGAATCATATCTACTAAAGGATATTTTCTAACTATCATAATTAAGATTGCAAAAGTAATCGGCATTGTAAAAGCAGCCAAATTTCCTGACAATTCTCCAGGTGATAACGAGTTACCGACCATCAACAAAACTCCGGTTATCGCTAAAATAATTGAGGTTAAAGTGATTAGATTAATTTTTTCTTTTAAAAAGAAATAGCCAAAAATTGCTAAAAAAAGTATTTGAAGGGATATTATGAAATTTGTGTTTGCAACTGTAGTATTATACATAGCAAATACATAGCCACAGAAACCGAAAGATAATATTATTCCCCCAAAAAATCCAGGTAAGCCTGAATTATAAAAAGATTTAAAAGTCTGTTTTTTATAACTAATAATTAAAAAAAATAAAACTGTAAGAGTAAAAAAAAACGATCGCCAAAATAAAATTTGCCATAAAGTGGCACCTTCAAAAGATTTTACAATTAATCCTCCAAAACTTAAACTTAAGGCACCAAAAAAAATTAGTAAAGGTCCAGGTAAATTTCTAATAAGATACATTATATTCGAGAAATTAAATTTTGTGTTTCCATTTCATACAACCTAAATAAAGTTTCTGCATCAGATAATTCTATTTCTTGAAATTTAATTTTTGCTCCTGATGGAATCTGGACTAATTTGTCGTAATCAGCACTTATTACAACACCTATCTTGGGGTAACCTCCTATTGTTCCGTGGTCTGAAAGCATTATTATTGGAAAACCATCAGCTGTGATTTGAATTACCCCTTTTAATAATCCTTCAGACTTAATATTTGTATCTACTACATTTTCAATTTTTGGACCTTCTAGTCTCATTCCCATTCTATCAGATAATTTAGAAATCATAAATTCTCGCTCAAAAAATAACTTTTTCCCTTTATCAGAAAAATAATCAAAATTAGTGCCTTTAATAACTCTAATTTTTTCTATTTTTGAATTAAAATAATTTATTTTCTTTTTTGAATAATCGTTATTCAAATTTTTAATTTGAAACTTCTGATTATCAGAAACTTTTTTTCCATTATTAGATCCAATATTAGCTTTTGTGTTTACAGAGCAACTTTTCCACTGAAAATTTAAATCGAACTCTGCACTTATAGCTAAATAACCATAAACAGACTTATTTGTTGATAAAATATCAATTTCATCTCCATTTTCAATTAGATAACTCTCATAACAATTACCCTCAATTATCTTTTGCTCTTTTTTTAATTTAAAATTAACATCTCCTGTAACAGCTATACTAATTTTCTCTCCATGATATCTTAGTGAGGGTCCTAAATATGCAAATTCTAAAACTGGTGAATTCAAATTATTTTTTACCAATTTATTCGATAATAAAAAATTTCGATTGTCCATTGCACCACTAAAGGGAATGCCAATGTGATATAAATTATCTCTGCCAAGGTCTTGAAAAGTTGTATTTATTCCTGCTCTAATTATTTCAAAATAGTTTTTATTCATTATATTTTTTATATTGATCAATATTTATTTTTTTAAAAACAACTATATCTCCAGGATTTATTAAATTTGGTTTTTGTTCTTTTTTCTTGTCAAAAATTCCTAAAGGTGAGTTACCAATAATATTCCATCCACCTGGACTTTCGGAGGTATAAATATTTGCAAATTGTTCTGTTAATCCAACTGAACCTTTTGGAACTTTTACCCTTGGAGTTTCCAATCGTTTAGCTCTTAATAAATTATCAAGATCTCCAAGAAATGGCATTCCTGCAATAAACCCTGTCATATAACAAAAATATTCTTTAGAAAAAAAATTATCAAAAATTTTATCTCTATTTAAATTTAGTTTTTTTTCTAATCTTTCGATATCTAAAGATAAACTTTCTTCACAACAAACTGGTATCTCTATTTTATTAGATGACAAGTCTTCTTTTTGATCAATAGAAATATTTTCAACAATTTTTTTAATATCTTTAAAATTTGTTTTTTTTAAATCATAAGAAATAATAAGTTTGTTATAAGAAGGTGTTAAATTATTTATACCAATAATCTTTCTATGTTTTAAAGTTTTAAAATACCTGATAACTGTTGAATTAGTTTCTTTATTTACCTCTTTACCAAAATCGCAATATAAAGCTGCGTCACCAAGATTAGATATATTTTTAATCATGTCATGTTATACTTACAATTTGTACGTATGGAAATTAATATAAATTGTGATTTAGGAGAGAAATCTAAATATCATTCTAATAAACATGATCCAGAATTATTGAAAATTGTTAATTCTGCGAATGTAGCTTGTGGCTTTCATGCTGGTGATGAAGAAACAATGAACCAAGTTGTTACCATATCTAAAGCTAATGGAGTAAGTATTGGAGCTCATCCATCGTTTAATGATCCAGAGAATTTTGGAAGAAGTAGAATTAATTTGTCTGCAAATGAAATAAAAAAATTAATAATTGACCAATATGAAATTTTGCAAGATATCGCAATTAAACATAATGAAAAAGTAAGTCATATTAAGCCTCATGGAGCATTAAATAATATGGCTTGTGAAGACATTGAATTAGCTAAAATTCTTGCCCAAACAATTAATGAAATTGACCAGGATTTAATTTATTTAGTTCCAACTGGATCAAAAATGGAAGAAGCTGCAAAAAAACTTAATATGAAAATAGCATGCGAAATCTTTGCTGATAGAAATTACGAGGATGATGGAAACTTAGTCTCAAGGAAAAAGACAAATGCTATAATTATTGATCCAGAATTAGCAAAAAAACACGTACTAAGTATGGTAAAAAATCAGGCAATTAATTGTCACAGTGGAAAGCAGATACCTTGCGAAATTGACTCAGTATGTATACATGGAGATAATGAAAGTTCATTAGCAACTGCAAAATCTATAAAAACTAATTTGCTAGACAATGGACTAAAGTTAATACCTTTAAATAAAATGGAGAAATTTATAAATGTTTAAGAAAATTTTAGTTACATCTCTTATTTACTCAATTCTAACAATAAGTGCATTTTCAGCAGGTTCGAGTGGAGGAGATAGTGATACAGAAAATAAATCAAATTATGATAAAGCTGTTACGCTAATTAAAGCTGCAAAAAAATATGAAAAAAAAGGTAAGCTAGATAAAGCAAATAAGAAATATGAAAAAGCCAAAAAGCTTTTGATCAAATCAAATGATAAAATTCCAAATAAACCTGATACATTGAATTATTTAGGATTTACAACTAGAAAATTAGGAGATTTCGTGGGTGGTGAAAAATATTACTTAGAAGGACTTGCTATAGAGCCTAAGCATATAGGTATAAACGAATATCTTGGTGAGCTTTATGTTGTAACCAAAAGGCATAATCTTGCTGTAGAGAGACTTCAAGTTTTAAAAGGTTGTAACTGTAAAGAATATAAACAATTAGAAAAAATAATTGCTGGCGAAGAAGTTTCTAAATACTAACTCAGATTTTGTACCATTTGTTCAGGCAACCACAAAGCAATTTGAGGAAAAATTACTACAAGTATTACCGCTAAAACCATCAGCAAAAATAATGGAAAAGCACTTTTTGCAATATAAGCCATATCTTTATTTGCCATTCCTTGAAGTACAAACAAGTTAAATCCTACAGGAGGCGTTATCTGCGCCATCTCGACAACAATCACTAAAAATATTCCAAACCAAATCATATCAAACCCCGCTTGTCTAATCATTGGTTCAATTATAGCCATTGTAAGCACTACTGCAGATATTCCATCGAGGAACATACCTAAGATAATATAAAAAAACATTAGCACTAAAATTAAAATATATGGAGAAAGATACATATTTTGTATCCACAAAGCTAAATTTCTTGGCAACCCTGTGAAACCCATCGCTAAAGATAAGAATGTTGAGCCTGCTAGTATAAATGCAATCATACAAGATGTTTTTGTTGCACCTAATAATGAAGATTTAAATGTTTCTAATGATAAACTTTTTTGAAAATAAGATAGAATTAGGGCTCCAACTACACCTAGAGAAGCTGCTTCAGTTGCTGTTGCTATCCCAGTATATATAGATCCTATAACTGCAGAAATTAATAGTATCACAGGTAAAAGCTGTTTAGATCTTCTAATTTTTTCTAAAAAAGAGAATTCATCAAGAATTTTTGGCATCTCTTTTTTATTAATTAATGACCAAATAATCACATATGACATGAAAATTAGTGCGATCATAATACCCGGAATAATTCCTGCTATGAATAATTTTGCGATGGACTCTTGTACAGCAACACCATAAATAATTAATATAATTGAAGGTGGTATTAATAAACCTAGTGTGCCAGAACCCGCTAAACTTCCTAACAAGATCTTTTCTGGATAATTTCTTTTTCTTAGTTCTGGAATAGACATCTTTCCAACTGTGGCTACTGTTGCAGCTGACGACCCAGATATAGCAGCAAATAAGGCACATCCTACAACATTTACATGAATTAAACCTCCTGGCATCTTTTGCAACCAAGGAGACAAACCTTTAAATAAATTTTCTGAAAGTTTTGTTCTAAATAAAATTTCACCCATCCAAACAAATAAAGGTAAAGCCGTTAATGTCCAAGATGATGAGGTTCCCCAAATTGTTGTTGCCATCGCATCACCTACAGGTCTAGATGTAAACAGCATCATTCCAATTGCTGATACACCAATCATACTTACTGCAACCCAAATACCCGAACCAAGAAAAAATAATAAAACACTTATAAAAAAGATTGTTAAAAATATTTCAGGCATTTAGTTTTTTTTCATAGTTAAAATAAATTGGTGAAGCACACTTATAAAGAATATTGTAGAACCGAGTGCTACACTAGTTTGAGGTATCCATATTAAGATTTCATCGGCACCTTCGCTTCTTTCTTGAAATTTGTAAGATATGATTAACATTTTTATAAAATAAAATGCTAAATATCCTGAAAAAAAACTTGCTATACTTAAACACCAAATTTCTGTTAACCATTTATTTTTAACTGAAAGTTTTTCTAAAAAAAGTGTAATACGTATATGACCTCCCTCAACGAAAGTATAGGCTAAAGCAAAAAAAGATGCAGAAGCCATACAATACCCTGAATATTCTGCCAAACCACGAATGTAAAAACCAAATATTCTTGATGAAATACCAATAAGAATAAACACTGCTACTAGTATTAAAAAAGTTGCAGCAATATAGCCTGAAAATTTGTAAATTCTGTTTAAGGTTTTGTCTAGGGAATTTAACATAGCGATTTAAGGCCGCTAAGTTATCTAGCGGCCTTAAAAATTTAATCTAATTATTTATATGCTGATAATACAGCAGCTCCTCTTGATCCAGCTTTTTGAGACCATTCTTTAGCCATAGTCTGTCCAACTTTTTCAAAATGAGATTGTAATGGTGCATTAACTTTTCCAACTACCATGCCAGCGTCTGCTAAAGCTTTTTTATCTCCAACATTACCTAGTTTTGATAGTTGCCACCCTTTTCTTTCTGCTAAAGCTGCTTGTTTCATTACTAAATCTTTAGTTGCTTTATCAAGTTTATTCCAAGCATCTTTATTAACAATTACCATATTTTTTGGAAACCATGCAGCAATATCGTAAAAATATTTAACCCCATTTTCCCAAATTTTGGAATTCTTTCCAGTTGTGGGAGAAGTGATCATACTTTCAACTGCACCAGTCGAGAAAGCTTGACTTATTTCAGCAGCCTCAATTTTTGTAGGTGCCATTCCTGTTAACTCAGCAATTCTTATTGTAGCAGAATTGTATGCTCTAAATTTTAAACCTTTTAGATCATTAACTGAGTTGATTTCCTTTTTACTATATAAACCTTGAGCTGGCCACGGAACTGCATATAAAAAAACAAGTCCTTTAGCATCTAGGCCTTTTATAATTTCTGGCTTTGAGGCTTTGTATAGTTTCATAGCATCAGAATATGAAGAAGCTAAGAATGGTTGAGAGTCTATTTCCAATAAAGGGTCTTCCTTACCTAAAGCAGACATGAATCTTTCACCAATCTGTGCTTGTCCAGTTCTAACAGCTCTAAAAATTTCACCACCTTTGAATAGCGATCCGCCCGGGTGAGTAACAATAGTTAATTTTCCACCACTTTTTTTAGTAACATTATTTGCGAATTCAGTTGCATTTGCAGAATGAAAATTCCCAGCTCCGTAGGCTAGAGCCATGTCCCATTTTTCTGCAACAGCAAGATTTATCGTCAAAATCAATGAAACTAAAATAGTTGTTAGATATTTTATAATTTTCATTTATCCTCCATTTTTTTTTAATGCATTTCATTATGTATTAAAAAAATTATCAATAAAAAAATAATACTACTTTTGATTGAATTATTATGAATATCTAATATTATATTTACACTTTGTTAGAACAATCACTCATATTACTTCAGATTATTTTTATAGATATAATCCTGGCAGCCGATAATGCAATAATTATTGGTTTGATCGCTGCAAATTTTGCACCAAAAAATAGAAAACAAATTATATTATGGGGTGTTGCTGGAGCTTTAATATTCAAAGTTATATTCGCAGTATTTGCTACATACCTATTTGAATTCTATTTCATTAAAATCTTAGGAGGTTTACTTTTAATTTGGATTGTAAACGATTTAAGAAAAGATCTATTTGAAATCAAGAAAGTTAAATCTCCAACTACAAAATCAAAGGAACCATCATATATTCAAAGTGTATATAAAGTTTTATTTGCTGATATTACAATTAGTTTTGACAATGTAATAGGTGTTGTGGGAGCTGCTAAAGGTAATTTTAGTTTTATGATCTTTGGTCTAGTACTATCTGTAATTCTTACTGGAGCTATGGCCACATATCTTGCTAATTATATTCAAAAACATTTATGGATTGCTTATGTTGGATTAGGTTTCATTTTATTAGTAGCAATTCAATTAGTGATAGGTGGTTTAGTTGATCTAGAAATACTATCAATCAATGAACAATTCAAAAAATATTTTTAATAAGAATGTTTCTTAGAAGGGTATTTTTTTAATTTTACCTCAGTTGTAAATCTTTTTAATCCTTGGTTTATATATTTCCTAAAGTTAATAAATTTTTTTACAAACCTTATATTTGTTACATTCAATCCTATTAAATCATCTGTAACAAGAACTTGTCCATCACAATGTACTGAGGACCCTATTCCTATAGTAGGAATTTTTAAATATTTAGTAATTTGTTTTGCTGTTGATGCTTTAATACATTCTAAAACAATTGCAAATACTCCACTTGTTTGAAGTAATAAAGCATCATTAATTAATTGTTTTTTTTCTTTTTCTGTTTTACCTTTTGATTTAAATTTTCCCTTTGCAGTTTGCGGCAGAAGTCCTAGATGACCCATTACCGATATTTTATTCTTAATTAAATGATTAATCTGACTAATAATTTTTTTTCCACCTTCTAATTTTACTGCATCACATTTTGTTTCTTTAATAATTTTCCTAGCATTTTTTAAAGCAGAGCTATTAGATTTGTATGTGTTATATGGCATATCAACTACCATTAAACTTTTTTTAACTCCCATTCTAACACTCTTAGAATGATCAATCATATTTGTTAAAGTAACTTTTTTTGTAGAATTGTAATTATATAAAACTGAACCCAGTGAATCACCTACTAAAGTAATGTCTGCATATTTATCAACTTCTTCAGCAAAATTTTTTGAGTAAGCCGTTAGACATATTATCTTTAATTTATTTTTTTTATTAAGGATTTTTTTAATCTTAATGCTCATTAATTTATTTATTCTAATTCAATAGTGCTTGGTGGTTTAGAAGTTATATCATAGACTACTCTATTTATTCCTCTTATACTATTTACAATTTTATTAGAAATCATTTGAATAAAAGACTTTTTAAATTCATAAAAATCTGCGGTCATACCATCCTCAGAAGTTATCGCTCTTAGTAAACACAAATATTCATAAGTTCGATTGTCACCCATTACACCAACTGTTTTAACTGGTAATAAAGCGGCATAAGCTTGCCAAATCTTATGATAAAGTCCGTGATCTTTTAAGGCTTGAATAAAATAATAATCAGCTTCTTTAAGAATATTGATTTTTTCTTTATTAATAATTCCAGGCATTCTAATAGCAAGACCAGGGCCTGGGAAAGGATGTCTTGAAATGATATCTTTACTTAATTTTAATTCTAACCCTAACTTTCTTACTTCGTCTTTAAACAAAAATTTAAGTGGCTCTACTAACGTGAGTTTCATTTTTTTTGGTAAACCGCCAACATTATGATGTGATTTAATTTTTGATGTTTGACTACCTGTCACTGATTTGCTTTCTATTAAGTCAGGATAAAGAGTTCCTTGAGCTAAAAATTTTACATTCTTAATTTTTTTTGCATAACGCTCAAAGATTTTAATGAATAAATTTCCAATTATTTTTCTTTTTTTTTCAGGATCTGAAACATTTTTTAACTTACTAATAAACTCTTTTTCGGCATTTATATAAATTAAATTAATCTTCAGTTTTTGTTTAAATGTTGTAACAACTTGTTTTTCCTCACCTTTTCTAAGCATTCCAGTGTTTACAAAAATACAGTATAACTTTTTTCCAATAGCTTTGTTTAATAGCTGAGCGACAACACTGCTATCAACTCCACCAGATAAGGCACAAATTACTTTGTTTGAACCCACTTGATCTCTAATGTCTTTTATTAGCTTTATCTTTTGATCTTTAGAAGACCAATTTTTTTTTATCTTACATATTAAAAAAATAAAATTTTTGATTAGTTTTTTTCCATTTTTTGTATGAGTAACCTCAGGGTGAAATTGGACTCCGTAAAAATTTTTTTTCCTATTTTCAACTATTGCAAATTTTGAGTTGCTACTTGAAGCAATTACACTAAAATTACTAGGTAGTCTTGAAACCTGATCAGCATGGCTCATCCAAACTTTATTAACATTTTTATTATTAAAGAATTTTTTAATTAGGAGACTATCTTTTTTCTTATAAATATTAGCTAAACCAAACTCTCTATGTTTTGATTGTTTTACTTTACCACCATTTAATTTTGAAAGAATTTGATGACCAAAGCAAATACCTAGGACTGGTAAACCTTTTTCGATTATTTTTTTGTCGAACGAATATTTCTTTATTTCATAAACATTTAGAGGACCACCAGATAAAATTATGCCTTTAATAGTTTTATCAATATCTTTACTATTAATTTTTTTGTGGCTAATAATTTCAGAAAAAACACCTAGCTCTCTTATTCTTCTGGCTATCAATTGCGTAAACTGAGAACCAAAGTCAATAATTATGATCTTATTTAATTCTCTTTTAAGAGTCATCTTTTGGCTCTATATTTGCAAGAGTCTCTAAAATACTTTTATTTTCTTCACATAGTTTATTACAAACTTTTTTAAAAGTTTCAGATAATTTTTTTACCTGAGAGTAATTTGATTTTTCTAAAGCAATTCTCATTGACATCAATATTGCTTCTTCATTATTTGGCTCTATTAACAATGTTGCCTCTAGATTTTTTTCTT
>CABYJS010000016.1 GCA_902519375.1 uncultured Pelagibacteraceae bacterium | reverse complement strand
ATTAACTTTAGATGTTATTTTATATCCAGGCCCTATTGTTTGAGTTATTCCTAATTTTCCGTTATCACAGGCTTTAAAGTATAGTTCTACACTATTCCAATCATTCACCCATGCATCACAATCTATCCATAAGTACTTCTCATAATTTGGAAAATATTTTGGTAAAAATGCTCTTGAGACTTGACTTTTAAGCCATTCTTTATTGTTAACTTTATAACCTGGAACTTCTATATCCCATTCAGCAGATTTAACTTCATCTACTTTATTTAACAAACTCTCTTTTTGTTCTTTAGTTAATCCTGCATCTAAAATACAGATTGCTACATTTTCACTTTCTTTAAATTTTTTAACAGAATTTATTAGTTCTTCTAATAATGGAAAATAATTAGCATCTGCTAATGAAACAATTACGTTTTTTTTCATCTATAATATATCTTCTAACCCGTCATCTTTATCTGAAGTAATATTTTTTTCTTTTTTAATTTTTGAATAATGAAAATAACTTATGGGAATTAAACAAAGATACAAAAAAGAGCTTATAGCTATAACTTTAAAAGTATAAACCAACAATGCACCAAAAAATAGAACCATCCCAAATAATAAAAATTTTGTCATTGTTCTTGGAATAACAATTTTTTTAAATGAATATGTTGGAATAGTGCTTATTAATAATATTGAGACTACAATAAAGAATATTGGGACTAATAAATCATAATTAATTTTAAAAAAAAAATCGCCTAGCCCACTAAAACTAAAAACTAATGGCAATAAAACAATTACTCCACCTGCTGGAGATGGTATTCCTTCAAAAAAATTATCTTTCCAAGATGGCTCTTCATCCGAATTAACATTAAATCTTGCAAGTCTTAAAGCTACACAAACTACATAAGTTAAACAAACAAACCATCCAAACTTATCTAAATATTGTAAATTCCAAAAATACATTATAAGTGCTGGAGCAACTCCAAAGCTTATAACATCTCCTAACGAGTCAAGTTCTTTTCCCATTTTAGATGTCCCTTTAATAAGCCTTGCTATTCTCCCATCTAATGAGTCCATTAACCCAGCAAATAATATTGCAATAATTGCTATTGCAAACTTTCCATCGATAGCAAATTTAATTGAAGTCAGGCCTATACAAACACCAATTAGAGTAATTGCATTCGGTAGTATCATTCTTGCCTTCTTGTCTGAAACTATCTTGAAGTTTTTTTTTGGTTGTTCCATTTTATTTTTTGGCTATGAGAGTTTCTCCAGAAATAGCTTTTTGACCAACCTTTACCAACGGCTCGTAGTTTTCATAGTAAATATCTGCTCGACTTCCAAACCTTATCATCCCTACTCTATCTCCTTGTTTAAGTTCTTGGTCTTTAACTGACTCACAAACAATTCTACGAGCAACAAGACCAGCAATTTGAACTAAGATCACATCATTATTTTGAGCATCTTTAATTTTAAAATAGTTTCTTTCATTATCTTCACTTGCTTTATCGAGAGATGCATTAAAAAATTTACCAGGTTTGTATAAAATTTCCTCTATTCTTCCTTTACATGGAGTTCTATTTACATGACAATCAAACACGTTCATAAATATACTGATCTTTTTAAATTTTTTATTTTCTAATCCGAGTTCTTTTGGGCCATCAACTTCCTCAACTTTTAGAACTTCTCCATCTGCTGGGCTTACAAGATAGTTGTCATCTTCAATAATTACTCGTTCAGGGTCCCTAAAGAAATAGTAAACCCAAATAGTTAAAACTAATCCAATTAAACCCAAGAAATCACTGAAGCTATAAAACAGCACAGTTATTATTCCAGCTATAACTAGGAATTTGTATCCTTCTGCGTGAATTTTTGGAAATATCTTACTAAACATATTCTTCTATTTGATAATTTTTCATTAATATGTATATAAAATCGCAAAATTCAATTAATAAGATAAATATATAAGTGAGCAAAATTACAGTTAAAAACCCCGTTGTTGAGTTGGATGGGGATGAAATGACCAGAATAATCTGGGAATTTATCAAAAATAAATTAATTCTTCCCTATCTTGATCTGGGTATTGAGTATTACGATCTTGGAATGAAAAGCAGAGATAATACTGACGACCAAATTACAATAGACTCTGCTAATGCAATAAAAAAAATTGGCGTTGGAATAAAATGTGCAACTATTACTCCAGATGAAGCCAGAGTTGAGGAGTTTAATTTAAAAAAAATGTGGAGATCTCCAAACGGTACTATAAGAAATATTATTGGTGGAACTGTTTTTAGAGAGCCAATAATTTGTTCAAATATACCAAAATTAGTTCCTTCTTGGACCGATCCTGTTGTAATTGGCAGGCACGCCTTTGGTGATCAATATCGTGCTACAGATTTTAAAGTTCCTGGAAAGGGTAAGATGGAAGTTAAATGGACCTCAGAAGATGGCAAAGATGAAATTAAATACGAGGTATTTAATTTTACTGGACCTGGGGTGGCACTTTCAATGTATAATTTAGATAAATCAATAGAAGATTTTGCTAGATCTTGTTTTAGTTATGGTCTTATAAAAAAATGGCCAGTTTACATGTCTACAAAAAATACCATTTTAAAAAAATATGATGGAAGATTTAAAGATATATTTCAAGAAGTGTTTGATAAAGAATACAAAAATGATTTTGAAAAACATAAACTAACATATGAACACAGATTAATTGATGACATGGTTGCATGTGCAATGAAATGGAGCGGTAAATATATATGGGCATGCAAGAATTATGATGGTGATGTTCAGTCAGATACAATGGCTCAAGGTTATGGTTCATTAGGATTAATGACAAGTACATTGCTAACTCCTGATGGAAAAATTATGGAAGCAGAAGCGGCCCATGGAACTGTTACTAGACACTATCGTATGCACCAACAAGGTAAAGAAACATCAACTAACCCCATAGCTTCAATCTTTGCATGGACCAGAGGATTAGCACATAGAGGTAAATTAGATGCAAATGATAAACTTATTAAGTTTGCAAATACAATAGAAAAAGTTTGTATTAATAGTGTTGAAGGAGGATCGATGACAAAAGACCTAGCGATATTAGTTGGTCCATCTAGTAAATACCTTACAACTAATCAATTTTTAGATGTAATCGACAATAATTTAAAAAAGAAACTAAACTAAAGTCTTAATTTTTTCAAAAGCCTCATCAATTTTGTTTTTATCTTGACCGCCTGCTTGAGCAAAATCTTTTCTACCACCCCCACCTTTTCCACCAATTATTTCTGATCCTAATTTTACAAATTTTACTGCATCATATTTATCGAGTAGTTTATCTGTAATACCAACTGCTAGGCCAACCTTATCTTCACTGGTTGCAAAAACAATTACAATACCATCACTTAATTCTTTTTTACCATTATCAACTAATTTTCTTAAATCTTTCGGAGGTAAATCTTGTACTTTTTGAAATCTAACTTTTATATTATTTATCTTATCATCCTTAATAACATTTTTTGTCTTATCTTGAAGAACTGAAGTAACATTTAGTTGTTCAAGTTGTCTCGAAAGATTTTTAATTATTTCTTTCAAATCTTTGTTATCAACGTTTGGTTTATCTCCAAGTTTTATTATTTGAGATGATAATTCTTTAATAGTCTCTTCATCTTTTTGGGTAGATAAAGTTGATAATTTTTCTTTATTCTTAATAAAATCCTCAAGTTGTTTATCTCTGAGTGCTTCAACTCTTCTAACGCCAGCAGCAATAGATGATTGGCTTACAGTTTTAAATTTTCCAATATCGCCAGTATTTTTAACATGCGTTCCTCCACACAACTCCGTTGAAAAATATGCATCTTTTTGCTTACCCATAGATACAACACGAACTTCTTCTCCATATTTTTCTCCAAAGAAAGCTAGCGCACCTTTTTCTATAGCAGCTTTTGGTGTCATAATTCTTGTTGTTACTTCAGAACTATTTGAAACATATTCATTTACTAACTTATCAATAGTCTCTAACTCCTCATTAGTAATTGGTTTCATGTGACTAAAATCAAATCTTAATCTGTCTGGAGCAACTAATGATCCTTTTTGCATAACATGTTTACCTAAGGTTCTTCTTAAAGACTCATGAAGCAAGTGTGTTGCAGAATGGTAAGCTTTTAAGTTATCTCTTCTTTCCACGTCTATTTTCATCTCTATTACGTCATTAATTTTTATTTCACCAGTTTTTAAGGATCCATAATGAACAAATAAATCTCCAAGTTTTTTTTGTGTATCCTCTACCTCAAAAATAGAATTACCAGAAACAATTGTTCCCTTGTCTCCAAGTTGTCCTCCTGACTCTCCATAAAACGGGGTTTGATTTGTAATGATCATTCCCTCTTCACCTGCAGATAAAGATTTTGTTTCTTTATTATTTTTTACTAGATTTAATACAACACCTTCAGACTGATTAGTCTCATAACCCAAAAATTCTGTAGAACCAGTTTTATCTTTAATTGAAAACCAAATTGTCTCCTCAGAGCTGTCTCCAGAACCTTTCCAATTCTTTTTTGCTAGTTCTTTACTTTTTTTCATCAATTCATCAAATTTCTTATGATCAACTTTCAATGATTTATTCTTTAAAATGTCCTCTGTGAGATCTAATGGAAAGCCATATGTGTCATATAATTTGAATGCTACATCACCAGGTAAAACTTTATCTATTTTTGAAATTTCATCATTTAAAATTTTGATACCTCTATCAAGTAAAACTAAAAATTTTTCTTCTTCCATTCTTAAAGTTTCCTTTATCAGTGACTCAGACCTTTCAAGCTCTATATAATTTCCTGACATCTCTTTTTTTAACGAGTCGAAAATTTTATAAAAAATTGGTTCCTTAGATCCTAATAGATGAGAGTGTCTCATTCCCCTTCTCATAATTCTTCTAAGAACATATCCACGACCCTCATTTGAAGGTAAAACACCTTCAGCTAAAAGAAATGAACTTGCCCTTAAATGGTCAGCAATCACTCTAAAACTTGATATATTATTGTCTACTTGTTTGACTTTTGTTACCTCAGATATTGAACTTATTAGTTTCTTAAAATGATCAGTTTGATAATTATCATGTGTTCCTTGTAAAAGAGCTGCAATTCTCTCTAACCCCATTCCTGTATCAACAGATGGTTTTGGTAAATCTATTCTTTTATCTTTTGAAACTTGCTCATACTGCATAAAGACTAAGTTCCAAATTTCAATAAAACGATCTCCATCTTGATCTTTTGTTCCTGGCAATCCACCTTTTAAATGATCTCCATGATCATAAAATATTTCTGAGCAAGGACCACAAGGACCAGTTTCACCCATTGACCAGAAATTATCTGATGTTGCAATTCTAATTATTCTATCATCACTGAAACCTGCTATTTTCTTCCAGAAATTAAAAGCCTCATCATCCTCATGAAAAACAGTTACATAAATTCTTTTTTTATCTAGACCAAAATCTTTAGTGATTAAATTCCATGCAAGCTCAATTCCTCTTTCTTTAAAATAATCTCCAAAAGAAAAGTTTCCCAACATTTCAAAGAAAGTATGGTGTCTTGGTGTGTAACCAACATTCTCCAAATCATTATGTTTACCACCTGCTCTAACACATTTTTGTGAGGTGGTTGCCCTTTGATAATCTCTTTTTTCTAAACCAGTAAATACATTTTTAAACTGAACCATACCTGAATTGGCAAACATTAAAGTTGGATCATTATTTGGGACTAAATTGCTAGACTCAACAATCTTATGATTATTTTTCTCGAAGTATTTAAGAAACGTACTTCTTATTTCATTTAATGATTTGTCCGCCATATTTTTAAAATACAGCTTTTTTATTCTATGTCTAGATAACGATAAGGGGGTAAAGGCGCTTAAAATAAGCGCCTTTATAATTTAAAGATGACCTTTAATTCTAGTTCTTTTTAGGAGGAGTAGCTTCTTTTTCAGCTTCTTCTTTTTCAGCTACTTTCTTCTCTTTTTCAATTTTTTCAGGACTTAATGGATTTCCCTCAATTTTTTTAGAAATCACACCAGCTTTTTCCCTAATTGCCATTTCAATTTCTGCAGCAACCTGTGGGTTTTGAGCTAAATAGACTTTGGCATTTTCTCTTCCTTGTCCTATTTTTTCACCCTTATAAGCATACCATGCTCCTGATTTTTCTATAATATCAGCTTTAGCACCAAGGTCTACTAACTCACCCATTTTGCTAATTCCTTTTCCATACATTAAATCAAACTCAACAACTTTGAACGGTGGTGCAACTTTATTTTTAACTACTTTAACTCTAGTAGAGTTACCGATAATTTCATCTTTATCTTTGATGGCACCAATTCTTCTAATGTCCATTCTTACAGATGAGTAAAACTTAAGTGCATTTCCACCTGATGTTGTTTCCGGACTTCCAAACATAACTCCAATTTTCATTCTAATTTGGTTAATGAAAATCATCATTGTGTTTGTATTCGAAATTGAACCAGTTAACTTTCTTAAAGCCTGACTCATTAGTCTTGATTGAAGACCAACATGATGATCGCCCATCTCACCTTCAATTTCAGCTTTTGGAGTTAGAGCTGCAACAGAATCAATTACAATTACTGAAATAGAGCCTGATTTTACTAGTGTATCAGCTATTTCTAAAGCTTGCTCACCTGCATCTGGTTGTGAGATTAAAAGCTCTTCAGTATTCACTCCCAATTTTTTTGCGTACACTGGATCTAAAGCATGTTCAGCATCAACAAACGCACAAATTCCACCAGCTTTTTGAGCTTCAGCAACAACTTGTAATGCTAATGTAGTTTTTCCAGAAGACTCTGGACCATATACTTCAACAATTCTTCCTTTAGGTAATCCACCTATTCCTAAAGCTAAATCTAAGCTTAAAGATCCTGTAGATATCGACTCGATATCCATAGCTCTTTTTTCGCCTAATTTCATAACTGAACCTTTTCCAAAGTTGTCAGTTATTTGGCTGATAGCAGCATCTAATGCTTTATTTTTCTCTTTAATATCCATTGCTTGGTCTTTTGTAGATTTAACTACTTTTAGGTTATTTTTCGTCATTTTTAGCCTCTTTTATTAATTTTTTTAACACACGAATCATTTAATAAATGTACACATTTTGTTCTCATTAGCAAGAATTTTATATTTTAGAGCAAAAAAGCTAAGAATTACTAAATTTTTAGGTATTCGCTTTTAAGTAAACCTACTGATTTTAAGAGGTTAAATTGAGAAAGAATAAAATTTCTTTCAGAGTCAGCTAGGGAAATTTGGGCATCTAATAATAAAGAGTTCGATTGAATAACTTCTAAAGTAGTTCTATCTGAACCACTATTATATTCAGCCACAATCCCTTCATTTGCTATTTCAGCGGCATCGACTTGGGCTCTAACAGAATTCAATAAGCTTTTATTTGATTGATAATTTGACCAAGCACTTGCAACATCAGTTAGATTTTTTTTTGTCATGTTATCTAAAAGAAGATTTTTTTGTGTCTCCAAGCTTTTGTTTTTATTTAAATTTGCATAATTTTGACCACCTGAATAAAAGGGCCATGTAACTGTAGCTTCTAAGGTCTCCTTGTCTCTTTCATCATAAGTAGAACTCAAATCATCTGTTTTAGATCTATCAAATGATAAGGTTGCAGTTGGAGCTAAATCTGATCTAGCACTTATGGTATCTTTCTTTGATTGTTCATATTCTAATTGAGCAATTATCAAATCTGGATTATTTTTTTTTGATGTCTCTATAGCTGAATTTAATTCTTTAGGCAAAATTGGTTCAATTATAGATGATTTATCTAATAATTCTGGATCATTTATTTTTCCAATAATATTTTCATAATTGAGCTTATTAGTTAAAAAATCGTTTTCTGCTTTTATTAATTTTGCTTGGGCTCCAGCTAATGAAGACTCCGACTGACTGAGATCAGACAAAGATATGTTTCCTCTCTCAAGTCGAATTCTATCTGTCTCAACTTGACGATCTAATAGATTAACATTTGATCTATTAATCTTTAATTTTTCATTAGCAGAAACTAATCCAGTATAGGCTTGTATAGATTTATATAAGATATCCTGTTCCTTTTGTAAAAGTTTAGCTTTTGCTAAATCTATTCCTATTTTACTTTTTGATAATTCTGCTCCTCTTCCAAAATCAATTAAAGTTTGAGTGATTGTTATTGATTGGGTTGAAGGATCCACATTAGTAATTGATGCATCAGATCCATCTCTATTCGTTAATTTATCAGTCTCTTCCTCGCTTTTGCTACCGCTTAAAGTTATGGTGGGAAGATATGATCCTTTAGAAATTTTTAATTCTTGTTCGGAAATATTTATACTTTCCCTTTCTGCGTTTAGTTCAGCATTGTTATCATAAGCTTTTTTTAAAGCTATCTTAAAAGTTTCAGCTAAAGCAAAACTATCTAAACAAAAAAACAAAAAAAATATTTTTAAATAAAATTTCATCGAGGTTTATATATTGCAGATTTGATTTGATGATTACTATTTAAATTAAATATAATTGAGGCATATTTTGGTGCATTCTTAAACATATTCTGGGTAATTCTTTGATATGTCTGCATAAAATTAATTACGTTACCTCTATTCATAATTTTCAATTTTGAATTATTTTTACTCTTAAGCCAAAGCTTCCGTTCTTGTTTTAATCTCCACTTTTGTAACAATTTAAAGTCTTTTGCTTTTAAATAAATTAAACAATTCAATTGTGAATATAAGTTTTTGTATTTTGATTGCAATTGCTGGTTCACGTACTTTCTCCAAATTTGTCTTTTATCATCTAATTTTTCCATAGAATTTATTGCTTTCTTTAAAGTAATATGATTTTCTGATTTTGCGCCAACACACCATCCTTCAAAGATAATCACATCTGGCTTATCTTTTAAATCATACCATTTTTTTTTATTAAATCTGTCATCTATTGCTTTATTAAATGCGGGTAATTTTAATCTTTTAAATTTTTTGCTTTTCACTTTCATAAAAAAATTTAACATTAGATTGATATCGTGTGTTCCAGGAACTCCACGAGTTAAAAGCATAGGGTGTATTCGTTTTGATAAACTTATTCGCTCTTTTCTTGTTTTGTAAAAATCATCTATTGAAATTCTAAAAACTTTTAACTTGAAGAATTTTGTTAAAATTATCTTAATCAAAGAGCTTATCGTAGTTTTACCAGTTCCTTGACCTCCTGCTAATCCTACAAAATATGGTCTTTTCTTATTGACCTTTTTGCTAATCCAAAAACATAAGGGAATTAAAAAACATTTAATCATCTTTTCTTTATTCTTAAATTTGTCAGCTTTTGTCTCTTGAGATTTAATAAACTTTAGACAATCTTTTTTTACTTTACCAAAACATAAACTAAATTTTTGCATGAAAATTATTTTTTATCTAAAGGATGATTTTGACCATCATTTATAGGAACTTCTTTAATGTCGAAAGTATCTATTTCATCAATACAGCCTACATTAAATCCAGTCATTGCAGGATTAATTCTGGGATTATGATGTGTATATATTCCACAATCAGAGCAGAAGTAGTGTTTTGCAACTTTTGAATGAAATTGATAAAGTTTTAATTTATCTTCTCCTTTTACAATCTTAAAATCCTCATTTTTCACCATTGACATTATTGCTCCTTTTCTTTTACAAATAGAACAATTACATTTTATTACTTTAGCCAAATCTCCTTCTAAATTAATTTCTGCTTCTACGGCACCACAATGACATACGAGTTTTTTCATTTTATAAATTTATCTTATACATTACTTCATTTCTTTTTAACATTGGTAAAGTAAATGGTGAATTATAAGATGCTCTTATTGGAGGACTTATAATTATAATATTGTCTTGTTTAAGTTGTTTTTCCAATATGTTTTTATTTTTTAAAAAGTTTTTATCTGAAGATCTGCCTGAATATTTAATTACAGCATAATATCCACCTTCTATATTTAAAATTTTTATATCTGAATCAGATGGTTTTGGTGCATTATCTTTATTAAATTTTAAAGGTAGATAAAATTGCATTGTCATACTTCCATTTTTAATCTCTTGAGTAACAGGGACCGTCATCTTAATTTCTTGACTATCTTCATTGTTACCTGAAATATAATTAAATAATTTTCTAAAACCATTACCTTCTATAGAGTTTGTTTCAATAACTAACCGATCAGAGTATTTTCTGATTTCATATTCTTTATTTTCTTTTACTACTTCGTAATTTGCTTCCTCGTATGCCATAGTTTGAGAACTCAAAGTTAATATTGAAATTAAAATTACTAAAATTCTTTTCATTTGGTATTTAATTAAACTATCTCTGGTTGAAGTTATCCACAAGCATACAAAATGTAGTTTTGATGTTCACGTTTTGATTCACTTTTGATTCAGTTACAGACTCAAAATACAACCTCTTGCGTGTATTGTATAAATGCGCTATAAATTAGAACAAAACAAGAACATGAAACTAACAATCCCTTATTATCTACATAAAGCTGGCGCTGGTTTTCCATCACCTGCCACTGATTACATCGAAGAAGATATCGATCTGAATATGCATTTAATCAGAAATGTTCCAGCCACTTTCATTATTAGAGTTCAAGGAAAATCGATGGTCGATGTTGGTATTAATGACGGAGATCTGTTGGTTGTCGATAAAAGTTTAAAACCAAAAAACTTTTCAACAGTTATTGCAAATGTTCATGATGAACTTGTCGTTAAAACTTTAGTTCAAGAAAGAGATAAAAAATTTCTAACCTCAGGTTCTAAAGAATTTTCTAATAGAATTTTAATTAATGAAGAAGAAGATGTTTTTATTTGGGGAGTTGTGACTTATGTCATCCATTCAACGTACTAGAAAATTAGCTTTAGTTGATTGTAATTCTTTTTATGTTTCTTGTGAGAGACTATTCAATCCTAGAATAAGAAGAAAACCTGTTGTTGTTCTATCTAATAATGATGGCTGTATCATCTCTAGATCTAATGAAGCAAAGGCTTTGGGGATTAAAATGGGTGAACCTTACTTTAAAGCTAAAGATATTATTGTTAAAAATAAAGTTGAAGTTTTTTCATCAAATTATTCTTTATATGGAGACTTATCTAGAAGGGTCATGAGAACACTTAAAAGATTTAATTCAGAGATAGAAGTTTATTCAATTGATGAAGCATTTTTAGATTTATCAAATTTTCCAGATAGCGAAGTAGAGAAGGTTGGAAAAGAAATCAGAGAAACTGTTTTGCAGTGGACTGGTATCCCTACTAGTATCGGTATTGCTAAAACAAAAACTTTGAGTAAAATTGCAAATCATATTGCAAAGAAAAAACAATCAGGTGTTACTAGTTTGATTGGTGTAGAAAATTTAGATCCTGTTCTTGAAAAAATTGAAATTAACGACGTATGGGGTGTTGGTAGACAGCTTACAAAATTTTATCAAAAAAATGGAATTTATAATGCCAAGCAACTTAAAAATAGATCTAATACATGGATCAAAAAATCTTCTAATGTTTTGGGTTCAAGAACTGCAATGGAATTAAGAGGCATCCCATGCATCAATTTAGAAACAACTCAGACAAAAAGAAAAAGTTGTGTTGTCTCAAGATCTTTTGGAAAAAGAATTGAAAAATTTCAAGAATTAAAAGAAGCAGTTGCAAACTATTGTTTAAATGCATCTGAGAAAATTAGATCAGAATCTTTAGTTGCAAAAGCTATAACTGTATTTGTTAGAACTAGTCCTTTTCAAAGAAATTTTGGTTATTATTCAAACGCAAAAACAATTGATTTTCCAATTGCAACTAATAATAGTATTGAAATTGTTAAAACTTCAATCAATATTTTAGAAAATATCTTTAAAAATGGTTACCAATATCAAAAAGCAGGGGTCATGCTCACAGGATTATCTAATGACGATGGTAGAAAAAATTTATTCTCATCTGAGAAAGATGAAAAGATAAATAATTTAATGAGATCTATCGATAATACAAATTATAGATATGGAAGATCTACTTTAAGTCTTGCAAGCGCAGGGGTTCAAAAAAAATGGAATATGCGAAGACAATACTCTTCTAAGATAGACACAGCTGATTTTTATTCTTTGCCTAAAATAAAAGCTATTTAATTTGGGTAATATCTTCAATGTTTTTAAGAGAGTTATCAAACTCATCTTTATTCTCTCTTAATGCTAGATTTGAAATCATATAAATCATCACTAACAACAAAATTAAAGGTATTGCAGTGATTATAGAAGCATTACTCTTAATCAGTAATATGTAAAAAACTATAAATAATGCTGAACGAATGAGGACTGTTTTTCTAAAAACACTAACAATAGAAAGGGAGTGATTTAATAAATTGAAAAAACTCATTTTAGAAGGTCCAAAATACCTATTCCCTCTAATTGAGGGAATAACAACTAAATCATTTTCAATTTTTGTTAAAGAGCCTGAAAAACTGTTCCAAGTAGCCTTCTCGTTAGTCATTTTCTCAACAAAAGATTTTGGCAAACATGAGTAATTACCAAATTTTATAGACTTTCCAGCAAAAACAAAAGTAATTAGCTTGTGTATCATGTAACAAATCTGAAAAAATAGACTTTCTGATCTTTTAACCCTTTCTCCTACAATTGGTTTATTATTTGAATCTTTGATTTGATTTAAAAATTCTTTGATTTCCTCGGGTCTGTCCTCGCCATCTCCATCCATTGGAATAACATAATCAAAATCATCTTTTTCAAAAATATACTTTAAACCTGTTGCAATACATCTTGCATGACCCTGATTTTTTTTCATGTTCAAAATTTTGATAGATTGAATATTTTCAAATTCTTTATTCTCCTCTTGCCTGTCATGATTTGATGCATCATTGACTATAATTATTGAAAGTTGAAACTCAGGGCTTAATGATAAATTATCAATTTCATCGATTAATTTGGATAAAGATTGCCAATCATTATAAACAGGAACTAAAATTTTAATTTTCATATATTGAATTCAAACATTAATACCTTCCTAAACAAATATCATCTATACAAATGAATTGCGAGGAGTCATTTAAAGTTTTATCGTTTGTATATCCTTCCCAAGTTGGTCGTGATTTTAAATGATAAGAAAGATTTCCTGCTTTCCACTCATCTCCGGTTACAAATTCAATTTCTTTATCAAAATTTTGACTCCAAGAAATTTGAACTTTAGCTGCAATTTCTTTACCAAGATAGTCAGTTCTTTTGTCTGTCTGAGAAATAGAAATATAGGAATATAAAACTGGTGATAAGATAAAGAAAAATAAAAACCCATATAAAAATGATTTCACTTTTTTAATATTGATTTGAGAATAAAAGATATAGATAAAAGTAACTCCAAAAAATAAATAGAAAGGTGTCATCCACATTGTTCTAATTTGAGATCCTGTTATTACGGTCGTAACAAACATTAACAAAATCGGAATAAAATTTATAAATAAAAGAAATAATAATTTTTTATCTTTAAAATTTATCTTAAATTTAAACCTTCTTATCAATAGAAATACTAAAAAGAAAAATGGAATTAATATTCCTATTTGTTTGAACAAAAAGATTAGCGGGTTTTTAAGATGATCTAAAAAACTAGAAACTTCTAAACCACTTCTATCTAAACCGTATGAAACTGTTATGAAGTCATTATTAAAAAGCCAAACAAGATGGGGTACCAATAAGACAATAAATATTTCTAAAGTAACTACATATTTAAAATCAAATTTTTTGGTTTTTTTAAAAAATATTAAATAGATAAATAATAAATCAATAGCTAATAAAAGATAAATGAACAAATACTTAGATAAAAATCCAATAGCAGAAAATAACCCAACTAAAAAACAATCTATAAATTTTATTTCTTTTGCCTCATAAATTTTCCATGAGTAGTAGACTACGAGTGACCAAAAAGGTAATTGGCATACATTCACATTAAATTCTGGTGTAGTAAAATTATAAAAATAAATAGTCTCCAATAATAGTACAGAAATTAAACCTAATTTGATGTCTCCTAAAATTTCACAAGCAAATTTAAATACAAAATAAAAAGCAATAAGAACAAAAATCTGACTTAGCACATAATATGCCCAGTCTTGAGATCCAAAAACTTGAAAAAAAACTTCAGAAAAAAAAGCACTCATTGGTGGATGTTTGCTAAATCCCCAATCTAAATTACTTCCCCAGGCGAGGGCCTCAATGGTGTCTAAAGGCAAATTTTTATTGGTTAAAGATGGAACTAAAGTCCAAATAACCAAATGAGATAAGGCAAAAATAAAAAAAATATTACTAATATTTTTGTAAATGTTCATTCACAAATATTTACAATAATTAAGCTTGCTTGACACCCCTAATTTGCTGAATATACTGCCTCGAATTCATTTTAGTGATATGCCAAAAGGTAACAAAGTAAAAAAAAAAATAAAAAAGACAAAGTCTGCTAAAACAAGCAAATCAAAAGTTAAGATTTTAAGTAAACCTAAAGAGCTAGACAAAGGTCCTATTAAAATTTCAAAGACCTACGTGCCTAAGGATACAGAAAAATATATGTGTGAAAAACATAAAGTTTTTTTTAGAATGAAGTTACAAGAGTGGAAGAAAGAGCTGGTTAAAGCAAATAATGAAGCTCTTTATAATGGTAGCATGGATGATAATAGTATTTCCGCTGACATTGTTGATCAGGCAAGTTCATATACTGATAAAAATGTTGAGATGAAAGCAATTAATAGACAAATCAAACTAATATCAGAAATCGATAAAGCGTTAATGAGAATAAAAGATGAAACTTATGGTTATTGCTTAGATACAGCAGAACCAATTGGATTAAAAAGGCTGATGGCAAGGCCAGTAGCAAAATACACAATTGCAGCACAAGAAAAACACGAAAAAAATGAAAAGGTACATGCAGATGACTAAAAAAAGAAAAAGAAAAAAATCAGTACACAATCCTATCACTTATAATTTTACAAAAAAATATATTTACTTTTATTATGCTTTTTTTTGGATACTCTTATTACTATTTGTATTTAGCAGATGAATAAAAAATTTATATTTATTATCATTGCAATTATAGCTATTGAACTTTCAGGACATGGTATTTTTGCCTCTTTGTTTAGATTACTTAGCTCTATGAATTGATTATGGTAAGGGAGGAGATTCATCCTTATTCATAAAAGAAAAACCTTTTCTCACTGCTTCTCTTTTAGATATTTCAACATACCATCTAGTTAAATTTTCATATTTTTTTAATCCAATATCATGCCATTCATGACGTGCAATCCATGGAAAGGTTCCAATATCTGCTATTGTGTAATCGCTACCGGATAAAAATTTTGATTTTGATAAAACTTCATCAAGTTCTTGATAAATTCTCTTTGAAATTTTGAAATACCTTTCTTCTCCAAATTTACTCTTACCAGGATTATAGTGATGAAACTGATGATGTTGTCCTAACATTGGACCAATATAACCCATCTGTGCCATTAACCATTGATTAATTTCAGTTCGATCTTTTTTATTGAAGAACTTTCCACTTTGATCTGCTAAATAAATTAATATAGCTCCAGACTCAAAAATTGATCTGTTATTTTTGTGATCAATAATAGCTGGTATTTTACTAAATGGACTGATCTTTTTAAAATCTTCATTAAATTGCTCGCCTTTATCGATATCAATTCTAGTTACATTGTACTTATAACCAATCTCCTCAAGCATAATACTAATTTTTTTCCCATTAGGCGTATTAGCTGAAAAAAGTTCTATCACTCTTTTTTACCAAGTCTTTTTAATAAATTTGAAGAGGTAGTGGTAAATTCAAATCTGTACTTCTCATTTGGTCTTGCTAATTTAAAACATGCTCTGGCAGCTAAAGCACCTTCATGAAATCCTGATAAGATAAGTTTTAATTTCCCTGGATAAGAACAAATATCCCCAACTGCATAAATACCTTTTTGATTTGTTTCAAACTTTTCTGTGTCTACTGCAATAGTTTTTTTATCAATATTAAGTCCCCATTCTGCAATAGGTCCAAGCTGCATGATTAGTCCAAAAAACCCTAGAAGATAATCTGTCTTTAGGTTTTTAGTTTCCTCCTCTTCATTTTTTATATCAATACTTTCTAATTCATTTGAGCCATTAGCATTAGTCAATTGATATTTTGTAAAAAGATTTATTTTTCCTGATTTTGCTAATTCATTTACTTTATCTACAGTAACTTTAGCACCTCTAAATTCATCTCTTCTGTGAATTAAGTTTACATTGCAATCTTTTGAAAGTTCAACTGCCCAATCTAAGGCGCTATCTCCACCTCCAAAAATTGAGACCGTTTGATCTTTAAATACTTTTTTGTCTTTAACAGAGTAAAATAAAGTTTTGTTTTCAAACTTTTCACACTCTTTAATTGAAAACTTTCTTGGCTCAAAAGAGCCTACACCACCTGCAATTATAACGTTGGGTGTTTGAAATGTTGTTCCATTATTTGTTTTAACTATCCAATTATCATTATCCTTTTTTACTTCATCAACTCTCTCTTTTAAATGAAATTTTATATCGAAGGGTTTTAGTTGATTTATCAAATTTTTTGTTAGTTGTTCACCTGTACATTCTGGAACTGCTGGAATGTCATAAATTGGTTTGTCAGGATAAAGTTCAATACATTGTCCTCCAATTTTATCTAAATTATCTACAATTTGACAATTAAGCCCAATTAAATTTAGTTGATGTGCTGTAAATAAACCAGTTGGACCTGCTCCAATTATTAAAGCATC
>CABYJS010000015.1 GCA_902519375.1 uncultured Pelagibacteraceae bacterium | reverse complement strand
GTTGCTGATTTTAAAATAACTTGAAATAATTTGTCCATTTTATTTAAAGAAAATTCATTGCCCAATTTTTTATTTAATTCATCTAAAATCAAGTCATTACGCTCTAAAGTACCATTAACCACATCTCTTATAAATTTTTTAAATCTATGTTTTGGAAATATCAACTTTTCATCATTATTGAAAAACTTTCCATACAATTTTTGAATTATTATGACCCTTGGATTATTTTTTGGACTGAAAAAAGTTTTCATTTTTGTGATAAAACTGATAAAACAGCATTAACAGCTTCAGCACCTTTTCTTTTTCTGGCTCTAGCTTGTTTCATATTTAAACAAGTTATAATTCCATTACCAACAGGTTTTTTAGAAAATACTGATAGATTCATGATAGCTTCAGTTGTTGCTTGGGATATGAAATCAAAATGAGGTGTCTCACCTTTTATAACACATCCTAAAGCAATAAATGCATCAAACTTTTTTAAATTTTTAGATATTGTTACTGGTATCTCAAAAACACCAGGTACATTTATAATCTTAATTTTATAATTTTTTGGAATTAGATTTAATGCATTTTTAACTAAACCTGACGATATATCCTTGTAATAATTCGCATTGATTATTAAAAATTTTTTTTTCATTATATTAATTCTTGATTTACTATCTTTATATCAAAACCATCTAAACCAATAACCTTTTTTGGTGATCTGCTAATCAATATCATTTTCTTAATTTGTAAATCTTTGATTATTTGTGCTCCAATGCCATAATTTTTTATAAAGTTATCTTTTCCTTTTTTGTATTTAGTTTTATTCTTAAAGTTTTTAGGTTTTTGTATAATAGGTTTAAGATTTGTATCTTTTATAAAAACTAAAATACAATTATTAAATTTTCTAAAATATCTTAAAGTTTTACTAAATGAATTTGGTATTTTTTGATTAATTAAGTAATTACTAACAATGTTAGAGGAAATTACTCTCACTCTTGGAATGATTCCTTTTTGAATTTTTCCTTTCACAAGTGCAAAATGTTCTGATCCATCTAATAAATTTTCATAAATTCTTATTTTATAATTTTGATTTCTAATATTAATATCAGATGATTTTTTTAACTTAATTAATTTTTCTTTTTTTAATCGATAGGAAATCAAATCCTCAATTTTTCCAATTTTTAAATTATGTTTATTAGCAAAATTAAATAGATCTTGTCCCTTAGCCATTGTTCCATCTTCATTCATTATTTCACAAATTACTGCCGAATTATTTTTTTTTGCTAATTTAGAAATATCTACTGAAGCCTCAGTGTGACCTGCTCTAACAAGTACCCCTCCATCCTTTGCGATAATTGGAAAAACATGTCCTGGAGACACAATATCTTTTTTATTTACATTTTTTTTAGATGCAATCCTTATAGTTCTAGCTCGATCTCTCGCTGAAATACCTGTTGTAATTCCTTTTTTTGCTTCAATAGATATTGTAAAGGCAGTTTTGTTTCTAGACTGATTAATCGGAGACATGAGTGATAAATTTAATCTTTTTGCTTGCAAACTATCCAATGCTAGACAAATTAATCCTCTTCCGAATTTAGCCATAAAATTTATATTCTTTGAATTTGTATCACTAGTTGAAATTACTAGATCTCCTTCATTTTCTCTTTTTTCATCATCAACTAAAATAAACATCCCACCCTTTTTGGCAATTTTAATAATTGTTTCTATTGATGAATAATTACTTTTTAGCATTGAAAAAATTTTTAACGTATTTTGAGAGAATATCTATTTCTATATTTACAAGACTACCTTTTTTAACCTTTGATAAATTGGTCAATTTGAAAGTATGAGGAATTACCCAGATTTGAAAACCTTTTTTTGTTTTTTTAGAAATTGTTAATGAGATTCCGTTTATACATATTGAAGCTTTTTCAATAATACTTTTTCTTTCTTTTGAGTTAATTTCAAAGTCAAAAATATAAGATTTATCAACTTTTTTTACACTTAAAGTTTTACCAGTTGTATCAATATGTCCCTGACATATATGACCTGAAATCTTCTGACCATACTTAAGAGGTAGTTCTAAATTTATTAAATCATTGACCTTTAGATACTTAAATTTTGATCTTTTAACAGTTTCATTAGAGAGATAAAATTCCATTATTTTATTTTGGATTTTTATTAATGTTAAACAAACCCCATCACATGCAATAGAAACTCCAATATCTTTAGAATTCAACTTGAGGTCTGATTTCACAAAAATATTAATACCTTTTGATCTTTTAGATATTTTCTTAATGAAACCCTTATTAAATATAATTCCGTTAAACATTTTATCTTTTATAGATTGTAATATTATCTTTTACTAGTTTAGATGTAATTTTAGTTACCTTTTTATATTTACTATTTAAAATTCCAAATGAAGTAAAACCCTGGTTTATTTTATTTACTCTTACGAATTTTGGGCTTTGAAATAAATAAAATGTGTCAATAAGTCTATTTTTTATTAAGTTTTTTGATAGTTTGTCACCACCTTCAACAAGTAAACTTCTTGTGCCAAGAGTGAATAACTTTTTTAAGATGATCTTTAAGTCCAGTAAACTCTCATTATTTAATTTTGTTTTAATCAAAGTTAATCCTTTTTTTTTTAAAACTTTAATCTTTTTAGTATTAGATGAATGATAAAAAAGAATTGTATTACCTTTTTTTGCTGATTTAAAAATATAGCTTTTTAATTTGATATCTAAATTTTTATCTAGAATTATTCTTTTTGGTGAAAATTTATTGTAACCCTTTAATCTGCAAGTCAAATTTGGATTATCTATATTGAGAGTTTTACTTGAAATCATTATTGAATCATTCTTATAGCGTAAATAATGAGTAATCTTATCTGAATCCTTATCAGTAATTCTTTTAGTTCCTTTGCTATAAATCAATTTATTTTTTGAAACTGCGATTTTAGCTGTTACATAAGGTAATTTACTAATTCGATTTTTAATGTAAGAATCATAAAGATCTTTTGCATCTTCTTTTAAAAGACCTTTCTTAACTTTAATTTTTTGACTTGATAAAATTTTAAAACTCTTTCCTTTTACTCTCTTATCAATATCCTCCATTGAATATATTAACTCACCAATACCACTATTGATTATATTTTTTGTACAAGGTGGGGTTTTTCCATAGTGATTACAAGGTTCAAGAGTTACATACATTTTTGAACCTTTCAATTTTTCAAATGAGTTTTTTATTGCATTGTGTTCGGCATGTGGTCTTCCATTATATCCAGTTTGACCAATAGAAATAATTTTATCATCTTTTACAATTAAGCAACCAACAGATGGATTGTCTCCAGTCAAACCTTTACGAGATCTTGCTAAATTAATAGCAATTCTCATATAATTTTTATCTTTTGATGAAAATCTATCTTTTTTTGAAGACATCTATTTTGTCCACAAATTGTACAAAATCTTTTTCTTCTCTAAAGTTTCTGTAAACTGATGCAAATCTGACATAAGCAACTGGATCAAGTTCTTTTAAACCTTCCATGACCATTGTTCCAATTGTGTTTGATGAGATCTCGCTTTGACCAAGTTCCTCTAAAGATCTAGATATTCGACTTATAAACTTTTCTGTAGTTTCGGTGTCTATAGGTCTTTTTTTAAGTGCAATGAAAACTGATTTTGCCAATTTATCTCTGTCAAAAGTTGATTTTCTTCCATTTTTTTTTACGACCATTAGCTCTCTATATTGAACTCTCTCAAATGTTGTGAATCTTGCTCCGCAAGCACATAGTCTTCTACGCCTTATAGCTGTACCATCTTCAGTTGGACGAGAGTCTACGACTGAAGTCTCACCTTTTTTGCATATGGAACATATCATTTATTCAGATTTTTATAAATTGGAAAATTAGAACATAAACTAACAACTTCATTTCTAACTTCATTTTCCACTTTACTATTATCATCAGGATTTTCAGATAAACCTTTAATTACCTTCGTTATTAATTCACCAACTTTTTCAAATTCTTTTAGACCAAAACCTCTAGTCGTAGCGGCTTGAGAGCCCAATCTAATACCAGAGGTAATCATTGGTTTTTCAGTATCAAATGGTATTCCATTTTTATTACATGTAATGTTGGCTCTACATAAACTTTCAGAAGCTAAATTTCCTTTCACATTAAAAGGTCTTAAATCAACTAACATTAAATGCGTATCTGTTCCGCCTGAGTAAATCTTAAATCCATTATTTTTTAAAGTTTCGGCTAACATTTTAGCATTTGCTAAAACATTTTTTATATATGTTTGAAATTCTGGTTTTAATGCTTCATAAAAACCTGCAGCTTTAGCTGCAATGATGTGCATTAAAGGTCCACCTTGATAACCAGGGAAAACAGCTGTATCAAATTTTTTACCCAAATCCTCATCATTAGATAAAATTATTCCACCTCTTGCACTTCTGAAAACTTTATGTGTAGTTGAAGTTACAACATGAGCATAATCACAAGGATTTGGATATCCTTTACCTGCGACTAATCCAGAGAAATGTGCCATATCAACCATTAAGTATGCTCCAACTTTGTCTGCTATTTCCCTAAATCTTTTAAAATCAATAACTCTTGAATAAGCACTTCCACCAGCAATAATAAGTTTAGGTTTATGTTCCAATGCTAATTTTTCAACATTATCGTAATCAATTAATTCAGATTTTTTATCAACATCATAACTTATTGCATTGAACCATTTACCAGACATTGAAATTTTTAATCCATGGGTGATATGACCACCTGAATTTAAACTCATACCCAAAAAAGTATCATCAGGTTTTAATAGAGCTAAAAAAACTGCTCCATTAGCTTGAGCTCCCGAGTGAGGTTGTACATTTGCATATTTACAATTGAAAAGTTTTTTAATTCTTTCTAGAGCTAGCTTTTCAGCAACATCAACATGTTCACAACCATTGTAATATCTTTTACCAGGATAACCTTCAGCATATTTATTTGTTAACACTGAACCTTGAGCCTCAAGCACAGCTTGAGAAACTATATTTTCTGATGCAATAAGTTCTATATGATTTTGTTGTCTGACTAACTCGTCATTAATAGCTTTAAATAAAGCAGGATCTGATTGAGAAAGACTTTTTTCAAAAAAATCTTTATAGTTTGTGTTTAAGTATTTTTTTTCACTAGACATATCTTTTAAATCTTTTTTACCCTTTTTTTGTGTCTGCCACCTTCAAATTTTGTATTTATAAAAGCATCTATGCATTTAAAGGCAATATTTTTTTTTGTCAATCTAGACCCTAATGTAATAATATTTGCATTGTTATGCAATCTAGATAATTTTGTGTTTTTTACAGAATAACACACGGCCGCTCTTATTTTTTTGTGTTTATTTGCTGCCATCGACATCCCCATACCCGAGCCACAAACTAAAATACCAACATTTTTATTATTATTACTTACCTTCCTACAAAGTTTATGAGCGTAGTCAGGATAATTCACAGAAATTTTTGAATTATCTGTTCCTAAATCTTGAAATTTATATTTTTTTGAAAATCTTTTTTTTATTGATTCTTTTAAACTATATCCGGCGTGATCTGATGAAATAAATATTTTTTTCAAGTTAATTAAATTTGTAGTCTAAAACACATGCGACAAGATGAATTCTATTTTCTTCACCACCATTAAAAGCATTGTGATATTTCGTATTATTTGTAATCCAAACAGATCCATCAGCTGGCATATGTTTTGCAACATGATCAACAACCATGATAGCTCCAGGATTAGTAATTATAGGAATATGTAATCTTGGTTCAGGATCTCTATGCCAACTTAAAGTAGATCGAGGTTCTTTTAATAAAATTCTTACTCTTCCTAATTTATACTTAGACGATAAAGTTTCAAAAACTTCTTTAAAATATGTATCTTTGTAATCATCAATAAATTCTGAATAAGCAGCTTCATGAATTTTTTGATCTCTGACAACCTCTTTTCCCGATTTGTCAGGTTTGGTCCAAAATATACCTCTAGCTTTATTCCCCTTAATTGAGTCAGGATCTCCTGGCACTTGAGTTAATGAAATGGCACCAAAATTCGAAACACCCTCTACTCCACTAAAGTTTTTTATTTTAAGTATCTCTTTATAAGCTTTCTGAAGTTCATTGATATCAAATTTGACATCCTGTCTTTGAAAGTCGTTAAAATTTAGTTCCATAAGATTGTTTAATATCTTTTTTAAGTTATATTTGTATATAACATTTGTCGCATATTATAAATATATTTAAAAATGATTACAGGTAAATATCCAGGATTAAGACTTAGACGAAGCCGAAAAAATGATTGGTCCAGAAGACTAATCGAAGAAAATAATTTGACCCCGAATGATTTTATATTACCAATATTTTTGATTGATGGGAAAAATAAAAAACAAGAGATTAAATCAATGCCTGGAGTCTATCGATATACATTAGATAAAATTTACACTGTTGTAGACAGAGCCATAAAAAAAGGCCTTCCAATGGTAGCTTTGTTTCCTTATACCGAAAAAAAAAAGAAAAATATTATTGGCACCGAAGCATTAAACGAAGACAATTTAGTTTGTAGAGCATTAAAATTGATAAAAAAAAAATATAAAAATCAAATTGGTATAATGTGTGATATTGCTTTAGATCCATATACTTCTCATGGACATGATGGATTATTAAAAAAAAATTATGTTCTTAATGATGAAACAGTTAAAATTTTGATAGATCAATCTTTATTACAAGCTCAGATGGGATGTGATGTTCTTGCTCCTTCGGATATGATGGATGGAAGAATTGGATTAATCAGAAAATCTCTAGATAAAAATGGTTTTAAAATGACACAAATTTTATCTTATGCAATCAAATATGCCTCAAGTTTTTATGGACCATTCAGAGATGCCGTAGGTTCAAAAGGACTTTTAAAAGGAAATAAAAAAAGTTATCAAATGGATTTTAGAAATAGTGATGAAGGTTTAAGAGAGGTGGCTCTAGATATTAAAGAAGGTGCTGACATGGTTATGGTTAAACCTGGTTTACCTTATTTAGATATTATCAAATTAGTAAAAGATAATTTTAAAATCCCAGTCATAGCATATCAAGTTTCAGGTGAGTATAGCCTATTAACTAATGGAATAAATAATGGATATGTTGATAAAGATATAATTTTAGAGAGTTTAATTGCATTTAAAAGATCAGGTGCTAATGCAATAGTGAGCTATTATGCCGATAAACTTGATAAAATTTTAAAGTAGCTATTTAAGAGTATTAATAAACTGCAATCTAGACAATGGCTGTGTAAAGTTATTTGGTTTTAATATTGTTTTATCCAAATAATCTCCAACTAACTTTAAGCCACTTAGCAATGTGTCTAAATCCTCAGAATTTTTATTTTTTTCTATAAGAAAATTTGGAACTATTTTTTTTTCATTTAAAGATTTCGAAATGTATCTAACCTCATTATCAATAATTTTCTTATCAACTAAATTTTCAATTTCTAAATCATACCCCAATACTTTTAATAATTCTAATTCCCAAAAAATATATCTTTTGATCCAATTATCATCTCTAAGTAATAAATAAAAATTTTTTAATAAATTATATATATCTACATTTTTTTGAGACTCTGCAGTTAGAATTTTTATTAAATTCATAGCAGACAATATACATAAAAGTTTTTGACTATTTTCAAAATAATATGGTGATAGAGCTTCTTGTATTTCAATTTTAAAATAGCCAATATTATTGTTATTTTTTGAGTGGTAATTTACATGGAGTCTATTTCCAATTTGAAGATAGCTTTTAATCTTTTTTGAAGTTCCACCAAAAATTATTCCAGTAATTTTTCCATAATTTTTGGTAAATATATCTACAATTAAAGAATTTTCATTGTATCTATTCTTATGTATTAAAAATCCATTGTCATCCCAAGTCATAAAATTTTAATATTCTGTAAACATTTAAACGCTGCATTTTGTTCAGCTTCTTTTTTTGATTTTCCCTCTGATATAAAGAATTTAGTATCAATCAATTTTACTCCAACTTTAAATAAAGGTTTGTGTCTTGGTCCAGTATTTGAAACAATCTTGTAAAGTGGTAATTTTTTAAATCTTTTTAAAGATAATTCTTGTAATTTGGTTTTAGCATCTATTTGAGTTATAACACTATTCTCTAAGTGCTCAGACCATAAATTTAGTATAATTTTTTCAACAGAAATATATCCTCTATCAAGGTAAATAGATCCAATTAAAGCTTCACAACTATCAGCCAAAACTTTGTCTTCTATGGTATCTTTTTTATTTTTTGATTTAACTATTAATATATATTTTTCTAACTCAAGTTTTTTTGAAATTTCTAAACATGTTTTTTTATTAACTAAAGAGGCAAATTTTTTATCTAAAATTCCCTCTTTTTCATCAGGATAGATTTCTAAAAGTCTTTTTGCCATTATCAAACCTAAAACACGATCACCTAAAAATTCTAATTTTTCATTATTATTAAATTTATTGAAACTTTTATGCGTCAGAGATCTAATCAATAATTCTTTATTTTTAAACTTAATATCTATTTTTTTTTCTAATTTTTGATAATCAATTTTCATTAGTTTATTTTTTTAAAGAATCTATCTAATCTTAAAGATTTATTCCACTGCCAGAATGAAAAGATGCTTCCTATAGATTTATCAGACGAAAAAAAAATAAATTGTGCTTTACCAACTAGATTATCTTTATGGACATAACCAACGCTAGTTAAAAACCTACTATCTTTTGAACAATCTCGATTATCACCTAAAAAAAAATAATGATTTTTTGGAACCATAAAAGGGTCAGAATTTTGGAATGTAAAATCTTTTAAGTAAACAGCGGTATGTTTTTTTTTATCAGATAAAATTTCTTCAAATGTAAAAACATTAATTTTATTATTGCCACAATAAATTATATCATCCTTAGATACTCTTGATTTAAGAACTTCACTACTATTAATATATAAATTAGAGTTGATGAACTGAACTTTATCTCCCGGTAAACCGATTAATCTTTTTATATAATCTGTTCTATTATCTGCTGGTGTTTTAAATACAACTATATCACCTCTTTTAGGTTCATTTGAAATAATTCTCCCATCAAAAATTGGAGGGCTAAATGGGAAGGAATGTTTGCTATATCCATAAGAATATTTTGTTACAAATATCCTGTCTCCAACTAATAAATTAGGCTCCATTGATGAAGATGGAATGTAAAATGGCTGTATTAATAATGACCTAATTACAACTGCAATAACTAAAGCATAAAAAAGGGTTTTTAAATTTTCTATGATAAAATCTTTATTAAACATTATTTGGTCTGCAAAATTGTAAAAGCAATTGAATATTCTTTTTCATCTGAAATTGAAAGAAATAGATTATATTTTTTAATCTTAAATTTTTTATTAATGATTTTATCAACTTTCTTTGATTTAGAATAGAAAGGTTTGCCAATTTTATCATTTAAAACCTCAATATCTTTGAGCTTTAAACCATCTCTAAATCCAGTTCCGATTGATTTGGCAAAAGATTCTTTTGCAGCAAATCTTTTTGCAAAATAATTTGTTTTATTTAATATTTTTTTTGAAAACTTAATTTCATTTTTTCCAAATGTTTTGTTTATAAATTTTTTGTTCAATGTTAAATTGCGAAATCTATCATTTTTAATTATATCAACACCTATACCTAGTATTTTCATTGTTATTTTGTTATTTTTTTAAATTTTTTAATTACTTTAGATAAGCCAAAAAAAATAGATTCGCCAATAATAAAATGACCAATATTAAATTCTTTGATTTCTTTAATCTTGGATAAAAGTTTTGTGGTTTTATAATCTAATCCATGACCGGCATGGATATCTAAACCTAATTTATTTGCTAAAACTGCACACTTCTTTATTCGAGTAAATTCTTTTGAATAATCTCTTTTAGATTTAACAAGATTAGCTAAATGACCAGTATGAATCTCGATACAATCAACTCCAATTTCTTTTGAAATTTGAATATCGTTAAGTGAAGGATTAATAAATAAACTACTTCTAATTTCTTTTTTTTTAAATTTCCTGATTATATTTTTTATCTTATCTTTGTTAATCTTTAGATTTAACCCCCCCTCAGTTGTAATTTCTTTTCGATTTTCAGGAACTATGCAAATGTAATTTGGTTTTATCTTTAAAGCTGTTTTGACAATAGCCATATTAGTAGAAATCTCTAAATTCACTTTAAGATTTTTAATTGCACATATTTTTTTTGCATCTATATCTTTAATATGTCTTCTATCCTCTCGTAGATGTATAGTTATGGAGTCCGCTCCATTACTTTTCACAAATTGAGCGGCATAAACTGGGTCAGGATGCAATTCTCCTCGAGCATTTCTTAATGTTGCAATATGATCTATGTTAATACCTAGACGTTTCACTTTATATATCTACTTCCAGGTTTTGTGATCGGTATCAATTTTAATTGTTCTGGCAATTGATTGGATTTATAAGTTGGAACCTCTACCTTCAGATGAGAGATAATTTTTTTCTTAATCTTTAACGTTTTTTTTGATGAACGATCAATAATTGCCGCAAAACCGATTAATGAAGCTTTAGCTTTCTTAATTAATTTCACACACTCTAAACTAGACTTACCTGTTGTTATAACATCTTCAATTATTAAAACTTTAGATTTTTTTTTTATTTTAAAACCTCTTCTCAAAATAAACTTTTTATTAATTCTTTCGCAAAAAATAGTCTCTTTTTTCAAAAGTCTCCCAATTTCATAACCAATTATTATACCACCCATAGCAGGAGCTAAAATCAGATCAATTTTCTTAAAATTTTTTTTTATCTTAAAAGCTAGAGACTTACATATCTTTTCTGCTTTTGATGGGAAGCTTAAAAGTTTAGCGCATTGGATATATTTTGACGAATGAAGTCCTGATGATAAAACGAAATGTCCCTCTAATAAAGCATCAGTTTTTTTTAAAATATTTAAAGATTTTTTGTGTGAAAGCATTTCTTTTATCTTCGTGTCTTATTATCTTAAATTTTATACCTTTTTGTTTCAGCTCTGCAATAAAATTAGTAAAATTTTTTAAATCTCTGATTATTAATTGAAATTTAAAATTAATATAATTAGGGTTCTTACCTACCATTTCTAGATTAGAAATATTGAGTTTATGTTCGCCAATTAAAGAACTTACGTTACCTAATTGTCCGGGTTTATCTGGTAAAGAGATCCATAATATTGTGTTATATTTTTTTGCTCTTTCTTCTTTCTTTTCACCTCTTTCATGCCAATATCTCCTTATAGCAGCTCTTGCTTTACCAGTTTTAGTTGTTGGTATCCAATGTAAAGAAGGAGATTGATTTTTTGATGTAGTAATATTTATTCTGTCGCCATTTCTTAATATTGATTGTAATTCACTTTTATTACCATTAATTTCACATCCAACAGCTGTATCTCCTATTTTAGTGTGAACAGCGTAAGCAAAGTCGATGGCTGTGGCATCTTTAGGTAATTTAATTACAGATCCTTTAGGGGTAAAACAAAAAACGTTTTCTTGAAACATTTGGAGTTTAGTATATTCATAAGAATGTTCAGGATTTTCATTCTTTTCTATAATTTCAACAAGATCCTTCAACCAATCATATTCTTTCCATGATAGTGAATTAAACTTTTCTGAGGATTTGTACTGCCAATGTGATGCTATACCTCTTTCAGCAAATTCATGCATTTGTTTTGTTCTGATTTGAATTTCAACGGGTTTTTTATAAGAACCAATAACCGAAGTATGAATTGATTTATATCCATTTATTTTTGCAGAAGAAATATAATCTTTAAATTTTCCAGGAATACAGTTGTATGCTTTATGAATTATTCCTAAAGATTTATAACAATCATCAGTATCATCTACTATAATTCTAAAACCAATGATGTCAGTAATTTGCTCTAATGAAACTCTTTTTTTTTGAACTTTTCTCCAAATAGAAAAAGGAGTTTTTTCTCTCCCATAAATCTTTGAATTAATATTATTTTCAATTAACAACTGATTAAATTCAGATGATAGGCTTTCAAAAATATCTTTTTTGTCTAATTTAATTTCTTCAAGTCTTTGTTGGATTAATGATCTACCTTCATGATTAAGAATTTCAAAAGACAAGTCTTCTAGTTCATCTCTTATTCTGTGCATGCCCATTCTGTCTGCTAATGGAGCATAAATTTCCATTGTTTCCTGAGCAATTCTTTTTCTTTTATCTTCTTTATCTATAGCTTTAATTGTTCTCATATTGTGTAAACGATCAGCAATTTTAACTAATAAAACTCTAATATCTTTAGAAGTAGCTAATATTAATTTTCTAAAATTTTCAGCTTTTGAATTAACGGAAGCAGTATTTTCTAATACTGATATTTTTGTAACACCATCAACTAAATCTGCTACTTCAGATCCAAACTCACCTTTTATAGTTTCATATGTTGCATAAGTGTCTTCAATTGTGTCATGTAAAAGACCTGTGGTGATTGTTGCACTATCTAATTTTAAATCAGTTAGAATATTAGCAACTTCAATTGGGTGAACTGAATAAGGATCACCTGATGCTCTTTTTTGATTACTATGAGCTTTAACAGCAAAATCGTATGCCTTATTAAGTTTCTCGGGATTTAAAAACTTATTATATCCTTTAACTTTATTTATTAATTCTTCAGAATTTAACATGACTTATTATAGCACTTATTTAGATTTGTTTAATAGATCTAATGTCACTATTTGATAATGATGATATTAGTTTTTTTATATTAAGTTTTAAAATTGGATGTCTCCAATCTTTATTTATCTCAAAAAGAGGTAAAAGAACAAAGTTACGGGTATGCATTCTTGGATGAGGTAAAATTAAGTCAATTTCCATTCTTTGATTTTTAAAATCAATTATATCTATATCACAGACACGAGGTGAGTTTTTTGGCATTTTTTTTCTACCTAATTTAGTTTCAATTTCCTTGCATTCTTTAACAAGTTCTAGTGGCGTTAAATTGGTTTTAATTTTTATTACTATATTTAAAAATTTTGGATTTTTTGGATTAGGCCAAGATAAACTTTCATAAAAACTTGAGCATTCTAATATTTTGATATTATTCATTAATAAGTATAATTTTGTCTTTTCAATATTTCTCTTTTTGTTTCCTAAATTTGAACCTATTCCTAAATAGATTGGTTTAACTGGATTTTCTGACATATCTCGCCTTATCTCGATTCCAGTCTCTATTTTTTTTGGTTGCTCTCTTATCATATTGTTTTTTACCTTTAGCAATTGCCAACTCTACTTTAGCTCTTCCTTTTTTAAAATACATTTTTGTTGGCACTATAGTAAATCCATCTCTTTGCATTTTTCCTATAAGCTTGTTTATTTCTTTTTTATTTAATAAAAGTTTTCTTTCATCAGTTGGATTGTGATTTGAATAGCTTGCTTGTTTGTATGATGAAATGTGTGAATTTATTAAAATTATTTCTCCATTTTTTTCAATTGCATAAGAGTCAGCAATATTCACTTTACCATTTCTTATTGATTTAATTTCGGAACCTTTAAGAACAATTCCAGCTTCTAATAAATCCTCAAAAAAATAGTTAAAACTTGCTTTACGATTAAGACAAATAATTTTTAAACCAGAATTGGTCTTATTGTTCATCAAATTAATTTTGCAGACAAAAGAGCTTTTTTAATTGTTTCCTTAGTCGGATCAGTTATTTTAACTAATGGAAGTCTTACATCATCATTACAAAGATCTAATAGTTTAGCTGCATATTTTACTGGACTTGGATTGCTCTCTACAAACATCGAATGATGTACAGGTTGTAAAATCTTATCAAGTCTTTCTGCTTCTGAAATAGATTTTTCATCACTCATTATTGAAAATTTCTGAAATTCTGAGCATAGTTTTGGTGCAATGTTTGCTGTAACACTTATTGCTCCAACACCTCCTCTTTTATTAAATTCTAATGCATTATCATCATTGCCAGTCAATTGTATAAAATCTTTACCCATCTTTTTTAAAGTTTGATCAACTCTATTCAAATCACCAGTAGCATCTTTTACTCCTATAATGTTTTTTAACTCATATAATCTTGCCATTGTATCAACTGACATATCTATAACTGATCTACCTGGTATATTATAAATAATTATAGGAATTCCACATTTATCATTAATTGATTTATAATGTTGATATAAACCCTCTTGGGTTGGTTTATTATAATAAGGAGTAACAATGAGCGCCCCACTAGCACCAATATTTTCAGCATGAGAAGTTAAAGAAATTGCTTCTTTTGTAGAATTTGATCCTGTTCCTGCAAATACAGGTAATTTTCCTGCACTTTCTCTCACACACAGCTCTATAACTCTTTCATGTTCATCATGGCTCAATGTTGGAGACTCTCCGGTTGTTCCGGCTGGAACTAAACCATTTGTACCATTTTTAATGTGAAAATGAATTAACTTGATATAAGTTTCGTCATCAAGTTTATCATTTTTAAATGGAGTAACTAAAGCAACATTTGATCCTTTAATCATAAATACTTATAACATAGATTATTGATTCATATAGTAAAGATTATGTCAAAAAAAATCATATTTTTTATACTTTTATTTAGTCTGACTATGTATGTTGGTGTTGCCTCCTCTGAGATAATCCCATTAAAAAAACCAATACAAACTAAAGAGGAAACACAAAAAAAGTTACTAATAGATGTATTAAAACCACTACCAAAACCAAAAGAACAAACTCAAAAAAAAATAATAGATAAAAAAGTTATTGTTAAGAAAGAAAATAAAAGTGGTTTTATTCTTCCTAAAAAGAAACCTTTAATTGCAGGAACTGAAAAAGTTAAAGATATAAAAATATCAAAATACTATAATAAAAAAGACTTTAATTTAGCTAAAAAAGCCATTTCTGAGATGAAAAGATCTAAATGGACTGATGCTTTGAGAACTTCAAAAAAAGTTAAAGATAAATCAATATATAATTTTATTCAGTGGAGACATCTCTTAAGAAAAGGAAACCAAGCTTCTTATTACGATTATAAAACTTTCATGGACAAAAATGAGGATTATCCAAGAATGGGGCGTATAAAATATTTGGCAGAACATAAACTATCAACTGATAAAATTTCTCCAAAAAAAATTATTGATTGGTACGGATCCTCTGAGCCGTTAAGTGGATTTGGCAAAATGATACTTGGTGAAAGTTTTACTTTAACTGGAAGTAAAGAAAAAGGCATGCAGCTAATTAAAGAAGGCTGGATAACCGCTGAACTTACTAAATCAGAATTGAGGTTTTATAGAAAAAAATTTAAAAAATATCTTGATGCTAATGACTATATCAAAAGAGCAGATTATCTTGCTTGGAATAATAAATATTGGGATTTGAAGCGAATACTAAGATATTTACCAAAAGATTATGAACTTTTATATAATGCAAGACAATTATTGATGAGTAAATCTTATGGTGTTGATAATGCAATATCTAAAGTGCCAGCTAAATTTAAAGATGACTCTGGATTAAATTACGACAGATTAAAGTGGAGAAGGAAAAGAGGTCGAGTTGATAGTTCTGTTGAAATTTTATTAAAAATAAAAAATACAAAAGATTATTTAGTTAGACCAGATAAATGGTGGAAGGAAAGAGAAATTATCTCAAGATCCTTAATCTACAAAAAAAAATACGAATTAGCTTATAAAATTTCTAGTAACCATGCTATGACAGAAGGACCAGAATTTTCTGCTGCTGAATGGATGAGTGGATGGATTGCATTAAGCTTCTTAAATGATCCATTGTTAGCCAAAGATCACTTTGAAAATTTTTATAATAATGTTGGGTATCCAATTAGTGTCGCTAGAGGTGCTTACTGGTTAGGTAGAACTTATAAGAAGTTAGGCTATGATGAATTATCAAATAAATGGTTTAATGAAGCTGCAAACTATTTGACAACTTATTACGGTCAATTAGCATTTAGAGAATTAGATCCTAATGGAAAATTTGAACTTACAAAAGATATAGAAGTTAAAAAAGAATACCGTGATTATTTTTTCAAAAAAGAAATTATTAAAGTAATCTATTTATTAGATGAACTTGATGAAGATAAATATACAAAACATATGCTTAGACACTTAGCAAATGATAATGTTGATAGTGGAAGCGAAATTTTAGCAGCTGAACTTGCAACTAATATTGAACGTTTTGACTTTGCAATTCAGGTTGCAAAAATTGCTTCATACGAAAAAAGATTTCACAATAAATATAATTATCCAATTATAAGTACGCCTAAATACATTAATGGAAGAAAAATTCCCGATAGTGCATTTATTTTATCTATTATACGACAAGAAAGTGAATTTGATTTAAGTGCTAATAGTCATGCAGGAGCAAAAGGTTTGATGCAATTGATGCCTTATACTGCTAAGTTAGTTGCTAAACAGGCAAAACTTCCTTATTCAAAATCTAGATTAACTACTGATCCAGAATATAATATTAATTTAGGATCACATTATATTGCAGGTTTAATTCTTGAATATGAAGGTGCATACCCTTTTGCAATAGCAGCTTATAATGCTGGTCCAAAACGTGTAAGATATTGGAAAAAAATAAACAAAGATCCCCAAAAAAATCAAACCAATTATGTCGATTGGATTGAGCTAATAAAATTTAAAGAAACAAGAAATTATGTTCAAAGGGTTTTAGAAAACTATAACGTATATAGATATATACTTGAACAGAAACCAATCCCTATGAAAGATTTTTTCAAAAATAACCCTTTATTTTGAAATATGGCGGAAGAGGAGGGATTCGAACCCTCGGTACAAGTTTCCTCGCACGGTCATTTAGCAAACGACTGGTTTCAGCCTCTCACCCACTCTTCCACTGCGACACTGATATATCCGATTGTATTGAATATTCAATATTTATAAAGTAATTATTGGTTTATAAGATGAAAAATAAATATTCAATATTTTCGCTAATAAAAAACGCTTTTAGTCATCATGAAAATTGGCCGAAAGCTTGGAAAGATCCCCAGCCAAAAAAAGAATATGAGGTAGTCATAATTGGAGGTGGTGGACACGGTTTAGCAACAGCATACTATTTAGCTAAAAAACATAACCTGAAAAATATTGCTGTAGTTGAAAAAGGATGGATTGGTGGAGGTAACACAGGAAGAAATACAACAATAATCAGATCTAATTATTTGTGGGATGCAAGTGCTGGACTTTATGATCATGCACTTAAAATTTGGGAAGGTTTATCTCAAGAGTTAAATTACAATGTCATGTTTAGTCAAAGAGGTGTTATGAATCTCGCACATAATTTACAAGATGTAAGAGACTTAAAAAGAAGAACTCATGCAAATAGATTAAATGGAATAGATGCTGTTTATCTTAATACACAACAAGTAAAAAAATTTTGTCCAATAATAAATACATCACCTAATATTCGATATCCAGTTTTAGGAGGTACACTTCAAAAAAGAGCTGGAACTGCAAGACATGATGCTGTTGCTTGGGGATATGCTAGAGGTGCCGATGAAATGGGTGTTGATATTATTCAAAATT
>CABYJS010000014.1 GCA_902519375.1 uncultured Pelagibacteraceae bacterium | reverse complement strand
TCTCTTTAATAATTCTTTTCTAATAAATTTTTCAAAAGCCTTGTCAGCACTTGTAACTGGATCATAACCTCTTCCTCTTTTCTTATTTGAAACCTGAAAGGGTTTATCTAATTTTGAATAATAAAATCTCGTAAGTTTTATTGCTAAATTATTCAGAAATTTAGAATAAATTTTATATTCTGAGGATTTTAATATAGGCACAAAAGACTAATACTATTTTATTACTATTGATTAAAGCTTAATTTTAAATAATCATCTTATAACTAAATGAAAATTGAACTAAATAATAATAAAGTCTACTTAGATAATGATGGTGTGAAAAAAGAAATTCACCCTTTTTGGCTTAGAGAAAGAGTTAACGGAGATAAATTCGTAGATATCAAGACAAAACAAAGACTGTTTGATCCAACTCAAATTCAAGAAAATATAAAAATTAATGTTATAAATTTATCTAACGATTTTCTTGAGGTGACTTTTAACGATGGAGCATCTACCAAACTATCAATACAAGAACTTAAAGAAGAATTTTCTAACAATAACTTTATCAAATTAATTAAAAAGGTTGAATGGGACTCCTCTTTAAATGATTTTAATATTTTTGAGTTCAAAGAAAATTTGTCCGAAAAAGAGGAAATGTACAATGCACTAATAAGTTTTTACAAATATGGGTTTGTTATCTTTAAGAACGTACCTACTAAAGATAATTTTTTAATAAACTTTGCTAATTCAATTGGAAGTGTAAGAAGAACAAACTTTGGAGAATTTTTCAATGTAAGATCAAAACCTAATCCAAATGATTTAGCTTATACATCATTGCCTCTAGCACCACATACTGATAATCCATATAGAAATCCTGTACCATGTATACAAATGTTACATTGTATTGAAAATGATGTTAAAGGAGGTTTATCAACTTTAGTTGATGGTTTCACTGTAACTGAAAAACTTAAAAAGGATTTTCCAAAATATTATAAAATTTTAAGTGAAGTAAAAGTTAGATTTCAATTTGTAGATCAAAGTGTTGTCTTAGAGGACTGGGCCGAAATGATAAGAGTGGATGAAAATGATGAATTTAAACAAGTAAGATTTAGTCCACGATTAGATTTTGTTCCTTTATTAGACCTTGATAGGTTAGAACTTTATTACAACGCAAGAAAAAAAATATCAGAACTTTACAATTCAGATAAATATAGGATTCAGTTCAGACTTTCTCCTGGCGATTTATTAATGATGGATAATTATAGATTGCTCCATGGGAGAACTGCTTATGATGCAAATGAAGGTGATCGATTTTTACAGGGTTGTTATATAGATTATGATAGCACTGATGGAAAGTTAAAGCATTTAAAACGAAAATTTGATCTTTAATCAATATTTTTGATTTGTTCCTCAGCATCTCTAATTGATTTTTCATAATCTAGTGCCATTTGATCGGCAGAGATGATATCAATTTTTTTAATTCCAAAGAATTCTAAAATAAATTTTAACCATGGTGTTAAAAAGTCTTCTTTGCTATTCAATTTTGTCCCCCCAGATGTAATCACTAAGTAAGCTCTTTTATTTTTGAGCAACCCTTCTCTTCTTCCATCAGGCTTGAATTTAAAAGTTTCTCCAACTCTTGCAGCAAGGTCTGACCATGCCTTTAGGGTAGCTGGTGGGCCATAATTATAAATTGGGGCAGATATGATTATTACATCACTTTCCTTAAGTTCCTTAACAAGTTTATCAGAAAGCTCGAACATCTTTTTATGATGTTCTGTTTGATCTTTTTTATCAATTTTCATCCCTGACTCTGTTAATCCAGAAACAAAAACCATCTCATCATCTAGGTCTCTATAAATAATTTCATCTTTCGGTTTCTTTATTTTATCTAATAGTTTTTTTGCTAATGCTCTAGATGAAGAACCCTCTTTTCTAGCACTAGAATCTATTTGATATATCTTCATATTAATTTAGCCAAAGTTTTGTAAGAAAGGGAAAATATTTAACAAATAATATCCCAAAGCTTGTAATTGATTAGTTAATATTAAAATTCCAGTAATTAAAAGTATAATTCCACCAATTTTAGAGACCAAACCAATATTTTTTTTAAAATTTTTAGAAAAAATTAAGAACTTTTGAATTAAATATCCAGAGAATATAAATGGTAGAGCTAAACCCAAAGAATAAGAGGATAAAAGCAATATACCTTTATTAATACTCTCTTCAGTGGCTGCAAGGACTAAGATAGATCCTAAAATAGGACCTATGCAAGGTGTCCAACCAAAAGCAAAAGCCATTCCAATTAGTATTGGGCTAAAAAAATTTGTATTTGAATCAGTTTGGAATCTTTTCTCATAATTTAGAAATTTTAAATTTAATATTCCAATTATATGAAGTGAAAGAATAATGATTATAAGTCCAGCTGCTACTCTAAGTTCATATGAATTTTGAAGTAATACTTGACCTAAAAAAGTTGAGGCTGCACCAAAAACTATAAAAATAATCGAAAATCCAACAGTAAATAAAACTATTGGAGTTAAATTAACATTTTTCTTTTTAATTAATTCGTTCATAGAATTACCTGAGATGTAGGAAATATAGCCTGGTATTAGAGGTAGTACGCAAGGAGATAAAAAACTTATTAGACCAGCTCCGAATGCTACAAATAATTCTATCATTATACTTCTTTGATTACTCTTAGTTTTTGTTCACCTAAGTTATCTACTTTTAAAATCATTTCATCACCATTTTTAAGATATTCAGGTGGGTTCATTCCCATCCCAACTCCTGCAGGAGTACCTGTAGTAATTATATCTCCAGGCATCAATGTAATAAACTGACTAATGTGAGAGACTAAGAAATTAAAATTAAATATCATTAAACTTGTATTTCCTGTTTGCCTTCTTTTGCCGTTTAGGTCTAAATGTAAGTTCAAATCAAATGGATTCTTAATTTCATCCTTTGTAACTAAATAAGGTCCTAGAGGTCCAAAAGTATCTCCTGACTTTCCTTTGACCCACTGACCACCTCTCTTCTTCTGCCACTCTCTTTCACTTATATCATTACAAATACAATAGCCAAAAATAAAATTTTGTGCCTCTTCTTCTTTTACATATTTAGCTTTATTGCCCATAATGATTGCTATTTCCACCTCATGATCTAAAGAATTAGAAAACTTAGGGATGATAACCTTGTCATTAGGTCCAATCAAACAATGTGGAGATTTATTAAATACTATTGGTTCTTTTGGTGCGTCTGAATTTGTTTCCTCAGCATGAGCCTTATAATTCAAACCTATAGCAAGAAAATTTGCTGGTTTAGTAACACACGCTCCTATTCTTTTATTATTATCTAATTGAGGTAAAGATTTTAAATCTGCTTTTTTTATTTTTTCAAATGTCTCAAAATTTAAATTTTCTGGACTAAAATCTTTAATTATTTTTGATAAATCTCTTATTTTATTTTCATCGTCAAGGGCAGCAGGAATCTCGTTGCCAAACTCACCAACTCTCAATAATTTCATTCAATTAACCTTTAATGCCTAGGTGAGTATACTTAACATTTAAATAATCTTTGATTGCTCCTGACCCACCTTCTCTACCGTAGCCACTTTGCTTGATACCACCAAAGGGAGCCTCTGCTATTGCAATAAAACCAGTGTTAACTCCAACTGTTCCTGTTTCTAGCTGTTCTGATGCGAGATGAGCTTTTTCCATTGAATTGGTACAGACATAGCTGCATAATCCAAGTTCATGATCATTAGCTCTTTCAATAACTTCATCAAATGATTTAAAAGACAACATAGGGACCAAAGGTCCAAATGGCTCCTCTTTCATTATAGTATAATTATCTTTTACATCATCAAATATAGTTGGTTCATAAAAAAATCCTTTATTAAAACCAGCTGGTCTTTTTCCACCTAATAAAACTTTAGCACCCTCCTGTTTTGTTTTTTCCACAAGTGTCTCAATTTCATTTAATCTTTTCTGAGTGGTAAGAGGACCTAATTGTGTATCTGGATCCATACCATTTCCAATTTTCAATCTTTTTGTTTTTTCTACAAATAAATTAACAAATTCATCCTTCTTTTTTTCATGAATATAAAATCTATTAGGAGATATACATACTTGGCCATTATTTCTAAATTTTGCAGCGATTGCCATATCGGCAGCTTTTTTAATATCTGCATCATCAAAAACGATAAAAGGTGAGTGGCCACTTAATTCCATTGTTACTCTTTGAACTTTATCAGCCGCTTGTTTTAAAATTAATTTTCCTACTCTTGAAGATCCTGTTATTGAAATCTTTTTTACAATATCAGATGCTATCAATTGTTGAGCAATACTAGGAGGATCTCCAGATAAAAGGTTCACTACTCCTGGAGGAACTCCACACTCATAACAAATATCAACCATTTCCATGACTACACCTGGAGTGATTACATCTGGTTTTATGATAACGGAACATCCAGCTGCTAAAGCCGTTGAAATTTTTCGTGCTGACAAAACTGCTGGAAAATTCCATGGAGATAATGCAGCAACTACCCCTACTGGTTGGTAGTAAATATGAACTCTAGTATCTTCAAATCTGCTTTCAACAGTTTGACCATAAATTCTTTTTGTCTCTTCAGCATTCCACTCAAAAATATCAGCAGCTCCATTAACTTCTCCTTTTGCTTCAGCAAAAGGTTTTCCAACTTCTAATGTCATCCATTTAGCAAGTACATCTTGCTTCTCTCTCATTCTATCTGCAATACGTCTGATAATATAAGATCTTTGCCATGGAGCAGTTTTTTTCCAAACCTCTAGTCCTTTTTCAGCTGACTTAAGCGCTTTATCAACATCTTGTGGAGTAGCTTTAGAAGCCTTTCCTAAAACTTCTTCTGTGGCTGGATTAATAACCTCATAAGTTCCCTTATCAGATGATTGTTGCCATTTACCGTCAATGAATTGACCAAATTTTTCGTACATATTTTAATTTAGCATTACTGTAGGTTGTGTCCACTGTGTTATTTTAAACATTATAAAATTTCCTTAACAGTGTTAGCATACCCAAAAAAGAAAGGAGACTATATGGCTAAATTTTATGCTTTAGGAAATTATACTACTCAAGGCTTTCAAGGATTTTGTAAAGATCCAGGATCAGATAGATCAAAAGCAGCACAAATCGCTGCTGACGCTGTGGGAGCTAAAATGGTATCATTTTCTGGACTTAGAGGTTCTTACGATTTCTTAGCAGTGTTCGAGGGAGACTTTGCACAAGGAGCTGGAATCAAAATGGCTACAGAAGCAAGTGGCACTCTTTGCAACTTAACAATTTTAGAAGAGATAAATCTAAATGATGTTGCTGCACATGCTGCTAAAATCGCTCAAAAATATAAAGGTGTAGGTCAGTAAATCTTAAATGATTTCCCTCTTTTAAAAAAAGAGGGAAATTGTTAAAAAATTATTTATTAAAATGTCTATTTTTTTAAGTACTCAAAAAATTATTCAAGAGTGGATAGATTATAATAATCACATGAATGTTTCTTATTATCTGTTAATTTTTGATAAGTATGGGGCAGATGTTCTAAATGATAAGTTTAAAATGGGTGAACACTCTGCGAAAACAACTGGCAAAAGTACAATGATTGTTGAGACTAACATTACCTACAATCAAGAACTAAAGCTAGATGATGAGGTTGATGTTAATCTATTGTATTTCAATCATGATAAAAAACGCCTTCAATATAAAATGGAGATCGTACATAAAAAAGAAAAGTATTTAGCATCAACAATTGAAGTCCTTGCTCTTTATGTGGACTTAAATACCAGAAAAGTATCAGAATTTGAGGATGAAAAAGTTCAAATCATGGATGGTTTTATTGAAAAAAATAAATCTCAATTCAATAGTGAAAACTTAAAATTCTCGTCCAAATTAAAGAGATAAAACTAATTTAAAGTCACGTTGTCTGGAATACAGATCTCTGATCTTGTTAAAAACCTTTTTCCAGTCCCATTATCAAGTGAAAACATGCCACCCATTCCATCAACACAATCTATTATAAGATCAGTGTTTTTCCAGGCATCATGTTGTGTCTCACTGATATAAAAGGGAATTCCACCAATTTTTCCGATCATAACATCATCTTGTCCAACTTGATATTCTTTCACTGGATAACACATTGGCGCACTTCCATCACAACAACCTCCAGATTGATGAAATAATAATTCTTTTCCGTGATTCTTTTTTAGCTCCTCAATTAGTTTTAGAGCGGATGGAGTTGCGGTTACTTTCATTTTTATATGGCCCGTAATTTTAATACGGGCCATTATAATATATTTTTTAAAAGAAGCCTAATTTTTTCTCACTGTAAGACACGTGTAAATTTTTCACCTGTCTGTAATGGTTAAGCATCATTTTGTGAGTTTCTCTTCCAATACCAGATTGTTTATATCCACCGAAGGCTGCATGAGCTGGATATGCATGGTAGCAATTTGTCCAAACTCTACCTGCTTCGATAGCTCTACCCATTCTGTATGCGATATTTCCATTCCTAGTCCAAACTCCTGCGCCTAAACCATAAAGAGTATCATTAGCAATTTTTACTGCATCAGCTTCATCTTTAAATTTAGTTACAGATACTACTGGTCCAAAAATTTCTTCTTGGAAGATACGCATTGAATTGTTACCCTCAAAAATAGTTGGTTCGATAAAGTTTCCTTTTTCTAAACCACTATTTACTTTAGCAACACTTCCACCACATAGAACTTTGGCACCTTCTTTCTTACCTAAATCTAAGTAAGATTTAATCTTTTCCATTTGTTCTACAGATGCTTGAGCACCAATCATAGTTTCCATTTGGAGTGGATTACCTTGTTTAACAGCTTTAGTTCTAGCAACAGCTTTCTCCATAAATTTATCATAGATTGACTCTTGAACTAGTACTCTGCTTGGACAAGTACAAACCTCTCCTTGGTTAAGCGTAAACATAGCAAAACCTTCCATACACTTATCAAAGAAATCGTCATCTTTATCCATGACATCTTCAAAGAAAATATTCGGAGATTTTCCTCCAAGTTCTAAAGTTATTGGAATTAAGTTTTGAGATGCGTATTGCATAATCAAACGACCTGTTGTTGTTTCACCAGTAAAAGCAATCTTTCTGATTCTTTTTGATGAAGCTAAAGGTTTTCCTGCCTCCAAACCAAATCCACTTACAACGTTAATAACTCCTGCAGGCAATAAATCACCAATCAGTTCCATTAATAACATAATAGAAGCTGGAGTTTGTTCAGCTGGTTTAAGAACTACACAGTTTCCTGCTGCCAATGCTGGAGCAAGCTTCCATGTTGCCATTAGAAGTGGGAAGTTCCATGGTATAATTTGACCAACTACACCTAGTGGTTCAGGTATGTGATAAGAATATTCATTATTACTTATCTCAGCAACAGAACCCTCTTCAGCTCTAATTACTCCTGCAAAATATCTCCAGTGATCAACTACCAAAGGTAAATCTGCAGCCATACATTCTCTAATTGGCTTTCCGTTATCTAAACACTCAGCAGTAGCTAATTTTTCTAGATTTTTTTCAATCACATCAGCTATCTTAATCAGAATGTTTGATCTTTCTGTTATTGATGTTTTCCCCCAAGTTGGAAAAGCTGCATGTGCAGCGTCTAGAGCTGCCTCAACATCTTTTGCATCTGATCTAGCTACACTACAAATTACTTCATTGTTAATTGGTGTAGTATTATCAAAATATTTTCCAGACTTTGGTTCAACGAATTTCCCATTTATAAAATTTCCATACTTTGCTTTGTAAGGAAAAGGGACTTTTAAGTGGGACGTATCCAGTAATGGAGACGAAGCACTTTTCATTGTTTCTGTACTCATTTTTTTTATCTTTCCTCTTTTGTTGTTAGTTTTACTTAGTTTATTGTTTTTTCTAGATTTTTTAGAACGATTCTTAGTCGCAGACTTCTTTGTCACAACTTTTCTTTTCGTTTTTATTTTTTTTCTAGAAGTTTTGACCAATTTAGATTTTTTACTTTTGGTCTTTAATGTTGCTATCTTTTTTTTCTTAATAGCCATAATGTATTTAACTAAATAAAGAGGCTCGTTTCCATTTGAAATAAACTTTATTTTCTACCAGTAATTGTAATAATACTATATGTTGTGCTTATAAAAAAACTCACTAATATTTTTTTATAATCGAAAGAGTAAAAAAAATAATTAAATGGAAAACATTACCGTTGTAATTGTAACCTTTAACACCCCAGAGGGGATAATTCTAAATTGTTTAAAATCTATTGATAAAGAAGTTAAAGTTATAATTGTAGAAAATTCGGATAATTTTTTACTTAAAAATTTAATTTTATCTCAATTTAAAAACGTAAAAATTTCATGTTCGGGTAAAAACTTAGGTTATGGATCTGGAAATAACTTTGGTTTAGATCAAGTAAAAACTGATTACGCATTAATTTTAAACCCTGATACTATTTGCGAAGAAGAGTTTTTTAAAAACATGACAGACATTATTAATGAAACTCAAAATTTCTCAATAATTGGCTGCCATTATTTAAATGAAAAAAATTTTATACCTGCTGGTTTTTTTGACGCCAAAAAGAATAATGATTTTAGAGTAAATTATAAAGATAACAATATTGAGGATCTAGCTAAAGTCGAGTGGGTAACTGGACAGTCGATGTTAATAAATCTTAAAAAATTTCAAAACACAAAAATATTTGATGAAAATTTTTTTTTATATTTTGAAGAATTTGATTTGTGTAAATCTTTAATTTCTAAAGGAGAAAATATTTTCACCTCAAAAAAACTCAAAATTAAACATTTGGGATTTAAAAGTTCATTTGATGAAGATTCTATTTACAAAATCAATGTTAATCGTCTAAAAGAATGGCATTGGATGTGGTCCACATTTTATTTTTACAAAAAAAATTATAATTATTTATTTGCACTTAAAAAAGTAATGGGTAAATTTTTTACAGCACTCTTTAAAATCATATTCTTCTCGATAACATTGAATAAAAAGGAAAAAGAAAAATACAAATATAGATTTTTGGGTATTTATAGTGCAATTATGGGACACACTTCTTACTTCAGGGATAATTTAAAATAATAATTACTTAGCTTTTTTTACAAAATATATTCCAATTACAACTGCAATTAATGAAAGAAGTACCTTGAGTGTTATCAATTCTTTTAAGAAAATATAACTCAAAACAGTTCCAAATATAGGTATTAAGTACGAAACTTGAGATTGGAAAATTAAACCGTTTTTAATTAATATTTTAAATCTTAATAACCATGCAATACCTGTTGAAACTAATCCAAGATAAATAACAGATATAGTTGAGTCAATTCTTGGCTCTAAATTCCAAGGTCGTTCTATTAAGATTGCTAATGGAATTAATATGATAGTAGCCCAAATTAAAATAGAACCAGTAACATTTTCGTTTTTCTTTTTACTTATCTTCAAAGTCAAAACCCCACCTATTACATAACAAGTAGACCCAAGTAAAATAAGTAAAGCAGAATTAAAATTATTTTCATCTATTAACAAATTATCTGAAAATAGGTAAACTATACCAGAAAAACCAATTAAAATTCCTACTGTTTTGATAAAATTAAATTTTTCGTTCTTAAGATAAAAATGACCTAATATAGTCGAACTAAGTGGTGTTGTTGACATTAAAATTGCTGCTAGATTACTTTGAACTGATTTAATACCATAAGCAATTAAAAAAAACGGGGCAACCAAATTGATAAACCCTATTAAAGCAAACCAATACCAATCTTTAGAAAATGCTTCAATTTTTATATTTTTAAAATAACAAAGTAATAAAACTGGTATCGCTCCAAAAAAAACTCTTAAGAAAGCAATAGTTACTGGTCCAAATGAATAGGTTGCTATTTTGATGTTAAAAAAAGCAGAAGCCCAAATCAATGCTAGTAAAGATAACAATGCATAGTCATATAATTTAGGTTGTTTCATTCAATAATTTCTTTAATAGAACCATTGGTAATTTTTTGTAAGTTTTTAAAACTTATCTTAAACACGCAATTCGGATGTCCAGCAGCAGCATATAAATCTTCAAATTTTTCTAAAGAATTGTCTATAAAAACATCTAATTTATTTAAATGACCTATAGGGGCTACACCACCAATTGTAAATCCTGTTACAGATTTAACTTCCTCAGCTGATGCCATAGAAGCATCTTTTGTATTTAAAATTTTTTTTATTTTAATAAGAGAGGCTCTTTTATCGCCAGCTACTAAACATAATAAAAATTTATTATCTGTCCTAAATAATAAGCTTTTTACAATAGCACCAACATTACAACCCAAGGACGAAGCAGCTTCTAAGGCAGTTTTAGCGGATGTGTCTAGTGTAGTAATACTTAAATCAGAGTTAAATTTATTTAAAAAATCTTTTACTCTTTTAACTGGTTCTTTACTTAACAAAGACATTTTACAACTTTTGATTGTTAGTTATTTTAAACTTTTAATTATACACTCATGTAAAAAATGCATAGGTGTTATTAAGTAAAAGAACAATATTAATCAACATTTATTTGATAGGACCAATGTCAGATTTACACAGGAGAAACAATGAGTGCAAAAGACGTATTAAAAACTATCAAAGATAAAGATATTGAATATGTAGATTTAAGATTTACAGATCCAAGAGGTAAACTTCAGCATGTAACTATGGATGCTAAAATGGTAGATGATGAAATGTTAGACGAAGGAATTTTTTTTGATGGTTCTTCAATAGCTGGTTGGAAAGCAATTAATGAGTCTGATATGATACTCAAACCTGACTTAAATAGAGCAATTGTAGATCCTTTTACATCTCACAACACAATGAATCTTTTTTGTGACATCTTAGATGCTGTCAAAAAAGATCCTTATGAAAGAGATCCTAGAGGTACAGCTAAAAAAGCTGAAGCATATTTAAAAAGTTCAGGAATTGGTGATAAAGCATTTTTTGGACCAGAGGCAGAGTTTTTTGTATTTGATGATGTAAGATTTAAAAATGATATGAACGAAACAGGATTTAAGATTGATAGTAAAGAAGGTCCTTACAATTCTGGTAGAGAATATGAAAATGGAAACATGGGGCATCGACCTGGAGTTAAAGGTGGTTATTTTCCAGTTCCACCGGTAGATAGTGAACAGGATATGAGAAGTGAGTATCTAAAAGCCATGAAAGAGATGGGAATTAAAGTTGAAAAACATCACCATGAAGTGGCTCCGAGTCAACATGAGTTAGGTATGTACTTTGGAACTCTTGTTGATCAAGCAGATAATTTACAATTATATAAATATGCTGTTCATATGGTTTCACATTCATTTGGTAAAACTGCTACGTTTATGCCAAAGCCTGTTAAAGGGGATAATGGCTCAGGAATGCATGTTCATCAATCAATATGGAAAGGTGACACTGCTCTTTTTTCTGGAGACAAGTATGCCGGTTTATCAGATACTGCACTACACTATATAGGAGGAATTTTAAAACATGCTAAGGCACTAAACGCTTTTTCTAATGCTACTACTAACAGTTATAAAAGGCTTATACCTGGATTTGAAGCTCCAGTGCTTTTAGCTTATTCTGCAAGAAATAGATCTGCCTCATGTAGAATACCAATTACTTTAAGTAAAAAAGCTGCTAGATGTGAGATAAGATTTGGAGATGCCGCAGGTAATCCTTATTTAACTTTTGCTTCAATGTTAATGGCCGGACTCGATGGAATTAAGAATAAAATTGACCCAGGTAAGTCATTTGATAAAGACCTTTATGCTTTATCTGAGGATGAGGTAAAAAAGATACCAACTGTTTGTGGCTCATTAAGAGAGGCAATGGAAAGTTTAGATAAAGATAGAGATTTTTTAAAACAAGGTAATGTGTTTACTGATGATCAGATAGATGCATACATTGCATTAAAATTTGAAGAAATACATAATTTTGAGCACACTCCTCACCCAATTGAGTTCGAGATGTATTACAGTTGTTAAATTTTATTGTCTAGTTTTAGCAATTTTATTCTTGCCAGAACCTTTTTTAACAATGTAATCCTGAGTTCCATTTGCTCCAGTATTAACTGACTTAATAAGAGATCTTAAAAAACTTTTTCTTTTCTCTTTTCTGTCTTCACTGTTTTGCAAATTTCTAAATTCAAAGACATTCATAAATGTTGAATATCTTATTTATGCATTTATTGCAACTCTGATATGTTCAAAATGGGACTATACTTTAAATGACTCTCCACAACCACATCTTTCGGTTTCATTTGGATTATTAAAGACAAATGTTGATGAAAAATCCTCCTTTTTGTAATCCATTTCAGTGCCTAAAAGATACATTACCGCTGCAGAGTCGATATACACTTTCACTCCTTTATCCTCTATAACCTCATCATTTGGATTAACTTCTTTAGAATATTCCATAACATAAGCCATTCCTGCACAACCTCCTGATTTTACTGAAACCCTTACACCTATTGCATTTTTTTCTGCATTAGACATTATTTCTTTTATTCTTAAGGCAGCATTATCACTCAACTTTATTATAGAGCTCATTATAAGTTTAACTCCAATTTTGCAGCATCAGACATCATGTCTTGTGTCCAAGGTGGATCCCACACTAACTCTAGATCAACATCTTCTATTTCATCCACTTGCATAGCTCCATCTTTGACCTCTTTAGGTAAGCTTTCAGCAACTGGACAGTTCGGTGTGGTTAATGTCATTTTTATTTTAGCTTTATGCTTATTAACCTGAACATCATAAATTAAACCTAGATCATAAACATTTACTGGAATCTCAGGGTCATAAATCTTTTTTATCTCTGCAATTATTTTATCTTTTATTTCCATAAAATATTATTCCTCTGTACTAATTTCTTTTTTTCCATCATTCTCCATTGCCGAAACTAATGTGTGCCAAGATAACGTAGCACATTTAACTCTCATTGGATATTGTTTAACTCCAGATAAACACATTAATTTGGTTTTTTCGTCGTCTTTTAATATATTGGATTTAAGATTCGGGTTCTCTTTAATCATTCCCAGAAAATCCTCTATGATTTCTTTAGCCTCGTTATCACTTTTGCCTTTTATTAAATCAGTCATAATTGAAGCTGAGGCCATTGAGATAGCACAACCACTACCTTCAAACGAGATATCTTCTACTTTTCTTTGATTATTTAATTTTAAATAAACATGCACATTATCTCCGCATAAAGGATTATTTCCTTTAGCATCTTTATTAAAGTTGTCTGTCTTACCTAAGTTTCTAGGATTTTTGCCATGTTCTAATATTAACTCTTGATATAACTCTTTTAAGTTCATTTTAAATCAAAAATTTTTTTACACTTATTAATCGACTCATTTAATTGATCAAAATCTTCTTTTGTATTGTATACTCCTACTGAGGCCCTAGCACTCGCAGGGATTTCAAGTTTATCATGAAGTATTTGGCAACAGTGATGACCAGCTCTTATTGCTACACCGTCTTCATCTAAGATTGTAGCAATGTCATGGGGATGTACGCCTTCAATTGTAAATGATATAACTCCACCTTTATTCTTTGGATTACCTATTAGTTTTACGGAATTATTCTTTCTCAAGACTTCTTGACCGTATTCAATTAATTCTTTTTCATGCTTAACAATATTATCAATACCGATGCTCTCTAAAAATTTAATAGATTGATCAAAGGCTATAACTTGTGCAGTAGCCATTGTTCCAGCCTCATATTTATTTGGTAAATCTCCATAAGTAATTCTATCTTTCTTAACTTCTTTAATCATTCCTCCTCCACCTTGATAAGGTGGTAATTCTTCGAGCCATTTTTTTTTACCGTATAAAATCCCTAATCCAGTTGGCCCATACATTTTGTGACATGAGATTGCATAAAAATCACAATCAAGATCTTGTACATCTATTTTTAAGTGAGGAGCACTTTGACAACCATCTACTACAACTATAATTCCTTTGGAGTGAGCAAGCTCAGTTATTTCTTTAATTGGTAGAATTGCCCCGGTAACATTAGATAGATGATTTACAGCTATAATCTTAGTTTTCGAAGTTATCTTTTTTTCTATATTCTCAATTGGAATCTCACCTTGATCATTAATTTCTGCGAAGTTAATTTTTATATTTTTAGATTTTCTTAAATAGTGCCATGGAACGTAATTAGAATGATGCTCTAGTTCAGTTAATAATATCTCATCACCTTCCTCTAAATATTTTTGGCCTAATGTATTTGCTACCAAATTTAGCGCCTCAGTTGCGCCTTTTGTAAAAACAATCTCATTTTTATCCTTTGCATTTATATATTTTTGAACTGATGATCTTGTATTTTCATACAAATTAGTGGCAGCAACAGCTAAATAATGAATGCTTCTTCCTACATTTGAAAATTGTTTTGTATAAAAATCATTTATTCTATCAATAACAACTTTAGGTTTTTGGGAAGAATTAGCGCTATCTAAATAAACTAAATCATTATTTTGTATTTTTTCGTCAAAAATAGGAAATTCTTTTTTAATATTGTCTATATTCATTCTTTTAATCCAATCATGTTCTTAATTAAATTCTTAATTTCTAAGTCTGTAATTTTTTCAACTACATCTAATAAAAAACCATTAATTAAAAGTTCTTTTGACTGTTGATAATTCAGACCTCTTGACATTAAATAAAAAATTGAATTCTCATCAAGACTTCCTGAGGCTGACCCATGAGAACATTTTACATCATCAGCATAAATTTCTAATTCAGGTTTGGCATTAAATTCCGAGGTTCCGTCTAATAGAATAGCTTTACTCAATTGATATCCATCTGTTTTCTGTGCTTTTGAGTCTACAAATATTTTTCCTTGGTAAGCAGATTTAGTATTTTTTCCTAAAACACTTTTAATTAATTGATAACTTTTTGTATTTTCAACTAAATGATTAATTATTGTTCTAATTTCATGTTGTTGCTCATTGTGTAATGAAAAAATACCATTTACAAATGCTGATGAATATTCCCCATTAAGATTGCAGTTAACCTCATTTTTTGAAAAGTTTGATCCAGAAGAAAAAATAAAAGTCTCTGAAACACTGTTGGTTTCTTGTTCAATATTATTATAAGAATATTTGATATTTTTGTTTTGCATTTTATCTATCTTATAATTTTTTAAAGTAGAATTTTTTTTCAAATCAAAGTTATAAAAAATATTAACAAAATTATTTTCAGCATTATCGTTAAATAAGTCAATTACTCTAAGAGAACTGTTCTCTTCTAATTGAAATTCCAATTTCAAATTAATATTTTTAGATTTTATTTTATTGTTCATTGTGTGATAAACAAAAAGGGGTTTGTTTAAAACATAATCTTTCTTGATTGAAATTTTATAACATTTATTTGTGAAAGCATTATTTAAAGATAATAGAGAATTACTATTTTCTATCTTATTTTCAAATTTATAATCGTCATCTATAGTTATTTTGTCCTGGTTCTCATAATTAAAATCAATCTTCTCTATTCTGCCATTTATAAAAATAATCTTATTATGTTCTAAACCATCAATAAAAGTTGCGGTATCAACTTTATTTGGATGAGAATTATCGTTATAAAAACTTAATTCACCAATATTTTTCTTAATAATTTGATTAAGATCTGAAAACTTCCAGTTTTCTAGTTTTCTACTAGGAAAGCCATTTTCTATAAAATTATCTAAGTATTTTCTTTTTAATTTAATATCGCTCTCTGATAAATCAGAGTTTTTTATAATTTTTTCAAAATCTGTTTTAATTTGCTCAATCATTTAATTAAAATTTTCGTATCCTTTTTTTTCCAATTCCATTGCTAATTCCGGTCCTCCTGATTTAATTATTTTTCCATTCACCAGAACGTGAACAAAATCTGGCTTAATATAATCCAATAATCTTTGATAGTGAGTTATTATTAAAAAAGAGTTGTCTTTATTTCTTAATGTGTTTACTCCATCAGAAACAACCTTTAAAGCATCTATATCTAGACCTGAGTCAGTTTCGTCTAAAATAGATAATTTTGGTGATAACATTGACATTTGTAAAATTTCATTCTTCTTTTTTTCTCCTCCAGAAAAACCCACATTTAATTGCCTATTTAATTTTTCTTCATCAAATTTCAATTGTTTAGCTTTTTCTTTTACAAGTTTTAAAAATTCGATAGCGTCAAGCTCTTTTTCTCCACGTGCTTTTCTAATAGCATTTAAAGAAGTTTTTAAAAAAATATTGGTATTTACCCCTGGAATTTCTAATGGGTACTGAAAAGCTAAAAATATTCCTTTGTGTGCTCTTTCCTCGGTTTCAAGATCAAAAAGACTTTTATTTTCAAATAAAACCTCACCAGATACATCGTAGCCTTTTTTACCTGATAAAATATTAGATAATGTACTTTTACCTGATCCATTAGGACCCATAATGGCATGTACTTCCCCTGGATTTATATTTAATGAAAAACCCTTAAGAATAGATTTGTTATCAATATTAGCATTTAGATTGTTTATCTTTAGCATTATCCCACACTTCCTTCTAAACTTATGCCAACAAGTTTTTGAGCTTCTACTGCAAATTCCATTGGTAGTTGCTGAAGCACTTCTTTACAAAATCCATTAACTATTAATCCAACTGCTTCCTCTGGATTTAATCCTCTTTGTTGACAGTAATGTAATTGGTCTTCACTTATTTTGGAGGTTGTAGCTTCATGGGCTATATTTGAATTTGAGTTTTTATTTTTTATGTAAGGCACTGTGTGAGCACCACATTTATTTCCCATCAAAAGAGAATCACATTGTGTATAGTTGCTTGAATTTTGTGCTTTTGAATTAATATCAACCAATCCTCTATAAGTCATATCTGAAAATCCAGCACTAATACCTTTTGAAATAATTTTACTTTTCGTATTTTTTCCTAAATGGATCATTTTAGTTCCTGTATCTGCTTTTTGATGATTATTTGTGATGGCTATAGAATAAAATTCACCTATTGAATTATCACCTTTTAAAATACAACTAGGATATTTCCAGGTAATAGCAGAACCAGTTTCTACTTGCGTCCAGGATATTTTAGAATTTTTTCCTTTACACAGTCCTCTTTTAGTAACAAAATTATATATTCCACCTTTACCATTTTCATCACCTGGATACCAATTTTGCACCGTTGAATATTTTATTTCAGCATCATCTAATGCTATCAATTCTACGTTGGCAGCATGTAATTGATTTTCATCTCTCATTGGAGCGGTACAACCTTCTAAATAACTTACGTAGCTTCCTTTATCGGCAATGATTAAAGTTCTCTCAAACTGGCCAGTGTTTGAAGCATTTATTCTAAAATAAGTTGATAGTTCCATCGGACATCTTACTCCTTCGGGTATGTAAGCAAATGATCCATCTGTAAAAACAGCTGAGTTAAGTGTGGCAAAGAAGTGATCAGTTGTAGGTATTACAGATCCTAAATATTTTTTAACTAATTCAGGATGATTTTGAATTGCTTCAGAAATTGGGCAAAAAATAATTCCTTGTTTATTTAACTCCTCTCTAAAAGTAGTAGCCACTGATACTGAGTCAAATACTGCATCCACTGCAATACCGTTTAATCTGGCTTGTTCTTGAAGAGGTATACCAAGTTTTTTATATGTTTCTAAAAGTTTTGGATCCAATTCATCTAGACTTTTAGGTTTGTCATTCATACTTTTTGGTGCTGAATAATAATATAAATCTTGATAATCAATTTTTGGATATTTTGGTTTCTGCCAGTCAGGCTCCTTTAAATTTCTAAATCTTTCAAAAGCCTTTAGTCTAAAATCTAACATCCACCTTGGTTCTTTTTTAATATTTGAAATAAATTTTATTACATCCTCATTCAAACCTTTAGGAGCTCTAATATTTTCAATATCAGTTGAAAAACCATATTTATAATCTTTTAAATTTTCTATATCTTTTTCTCTTGTATCCATTATTAAATTCTTCTTTCAATATTATCTTTTACCAAATCTTCTAAATTTTTTTTCTCAAAAAAATTTTTAATATGGTTTTCAAGTTCATCCCAAAGATTATGAGTGAGACACTTTGTTGATTTGCCATGACATCCTTTTTTTGATTCTTTTTTACATTGAACAGTTTTAACTTTTTCATCCACTGCATCAAAAATATTTGTAAGTTTTATCTCTTTGGCTTTTTTATTCAAAACGTAACCACCCTGCGTTCCTCTAACACTTTGAACAATCTCTTTTTTTCTTAATTTAGAAAAAATTTGTTCTAAATAGTCTAAAGAAATACCTTGTCTTAGCGATATATCTCTTAAAGAAACTGGGTTGACATTATCAAATCTAGCCAAGTCTGCTAAAGCCATTACCGCATACCTACCTTTAGATGTTAGTTTCATAAGTCCTTATTTTACAGGGTATATATAAACCTGACTAAAATAGTCAAGTATACAAGTTAAAAAAAAACTAACATTTTGTCACTCACTTGTGATAAACCTAATTTTTTTTTGAGAATGATAATCAATAACAATTATGGATAATAAAATATTAGAAATATTTATTCCTGGTCCTGCTGGAAGGTTAGAGGCAAAATATTTTAAAAGTAAAAAACCTACATCACCAGTCGCTCTAGTTTTGCAGCCTCATCCTCAGTATGGAGGAACAATGAATAATAAAGTAGTTGTGGAAACTTTTAATACTTTTATGGAAAATAACTTTTCTGTTTGTAGAGTAAACTTTAGAGGAGTTGGTAAAAGTGATGGTGAATTTGATAATGGACAAGGTGAACTTGCTGATGCTGCCGCAGCTTTAGATTGGTTAGAAAGAGAAAACTTTGATAATTCTCAATGTTGGGTATCAGGCTTCTCTTTTGGTTCGTTAATTGCTATGCAACTATTAATGAGGAGACCAGAAATTAATAGATTTATTGCAATTTCACCTCAACCAAATGTTTATGACTTTTCATTTTTATCACCTTGTCCCACTTCAGGTCTAATGATCTATGGAAAAAAAGATGAATTAGTCCCAGTAGAAAATTTGAAAGATCTTGACAAAAGACTGAGCGCCCAAAAAGGAATTAAAGTTGAATTTCAATCTATACAAAATGCAAATCATTTTTTTTCAAAGAACGAGGATGAATTAGTAAAAAATTTAGATAAGTACATTAAAAAAGAAATTGCTATTTATTAAAAATTTTTAACCTTTACACCGCCAGTGCATGGTGTTTTACATCCAGTTGTTCCAGGAAATGAAATTGGTAAACCCAAAAAAGATCTTATAGCAATAAATGCAAATGCCTGTGATTCCACGTAATCTCCATCAATGCCATAATCATCAATTGGTTGAATTATTAAATTTTTAATTGTTTTATTTTTAATTTTTTCTATCAAAGTAAAATTTTTTCTTCCTCCTCCACAAAGCAAAATTCTCGGTAATTCATCTTTATCTTTAGATAAAAAATTTAAAAGACCATCAGCTATTATTCTTCCGGTAAACTCAGTCAAAGTAGCTGAACCATCTTCTAAACTAAGACCTCTTACAAAACCTAAGCTAAAATCTTTAATATCAAATGAAAACATTTTTTTGTTTAGCCTATTATCAAAATTATCTATAGCTTGATTAAGAATTAATTGATTAGTTTTTCCTTTTTTTGCTATTTCTCCATTATTATCAAACTTTTTATTTGTATTTTTT
>CABYJS010000013.1 GCA_902519375.1 uncultured Pelagibacteraceae bacterium | reverse complement strand
CGTTTTTATAAGCTTCTTTTGGAGTTAGCACTCTTTTCTGATCATTAGAGTTGGAGCCGAATCTTATTCCAGGAGTAATTATTTCTTTTTTAAATACTTTTTTAACTATAGCTACTTCTTGAGCACTGCAGACAATAGCATCAAGTTTTGCTTTAGTTGCTAATTTAGCTTGATGATGAACTAATCTTTTTACATTTTTATTAAAGCCGATTTCTTTTAAAGCCCTATTATCAAGAGATGTTAAGATTGTAACCCCTATTAATTTTGTTTTTCCAGAAATTTTTTTACAAGCTTTAAGTGTATCTAGTCCACTGCTTATATGGATTGTTAAATAATTAACTTTTAAATCTTTAATTGCTTTAATTGTAGATATACACGTATTCGGTATATCATGTAGTTTAAGATCCGCAAAAATTATTCTATTCTTTAATTTACTTAAAAAAATTCTACCGTTTTTAGAATTCAAAAACTCCAATCCAAATTTATAACCAAATTTGATTTTTGTACTTTGAGTTTTTGTTATAATCTCTTTTATTCTTGATATTTTAGAGCTATCACAGGCAATAAATATTTTATTCTTCGACATTATTTATTTTTTTTAACAAATCTTTTGCCATTTTAAAGTGAATTGTTTTTTTTTGAGGCGTATTTACTTTTTCACCAGTTTTAGGGTTCCTCGATATACGAGCTTTTTGAATATTAGAAAAAAAAACACCAAATCCTCTCAACTCAACTCTTTCTCCTCTTTTTAAAGTCTCTTTGATATCTTTCAGAATTATATTAATGAATTTTTCTAGATCTTTTTGCAAAAAATTTGGAAAATTTTTTGATAGTTGTTTTAAGATATTTGATTTAGCAACAGCCAATTTTAATCTTTAATAATTAATTATTCCTTAGTCTCTTTTTTCTTAAGATCTTCTGATAAAGAAGAAAAGGGTAAATTTTTACCTGAACCTTCAGATCCATATTTTTCTAAAGCTTCTTTTTTCTCTATTTCTTCTAGCAGCCTAATACTTAAATTAACCTTTCTTTTATTGATATCTAGATCTAGGATTGCACAATCTATTCTTTCTCCTCCAGTAAATCTAGAAGGTCTTGCATCAGCAGCATTGATTGCAATTTGAGATTTTTTAATTAAGAAGTCCATTTCACAACCCTCTGGCCTTACTATTAAACCCTTATTGTCTGCAGATATAATTTTAACAGTAATTGTTTGATTAATTTTTTTATCTTTAAAAAAATCGAAAGGGTCAGGTTTTGTTTGTCTTAAACCTACTCTTACTTTTTGGTCAGCGGTTTTTATCTCTAAAACTTTAACTTTTATTTTGTCATCTTTTTTAAATTTTTCTAATTCTTCCTCACCATTGTTAAGATATGTTAGGTCATTACAATGGAGAAAAGCATCTATATCCAAGTCTTGGATTTTTACAAATAATGAGTATTCGTTTTTACTAACCACTACTCCTTCCACAACGCTTCCAACTGGGTACTTCTTTTCAAATATGTCAAAAGGATTTTCTTGGGTAAGTCTATGTGAAATAGCTACCCTCCTTTTTTCTTTGTCTATTTCAGTAATTACACAATTGATTTCATCTCCAACTTTAAAGATTTTTTTTGCAGAAAGATTTTTTTTTGTCCAGCTTAATTCGCTTGAATGAAGTAAAGTTGTGAGACCAGGCTCTAGTTCTGCAAAAGCACCAAAATCCATAAGTTTGATAATTTTGACTTTATAAATTTTATTCAATTCATAATTATCAATATGTTCAAATGGATCAGGTGATAGTTGTTTTACTGAACAACCTACCTGTAATTTTTGTTTATCTACAGAAATAACTTTTAAATCGTGTTTTTCGCCAATGTTGAAAACCTCATCTGGATGATTGACTCTAGAATACGAAATTTCTTGAAGGTGAACTAAAACATCTAGCTCTCCATTAACATTAAAAAAACATCCAAAAGAACTATACCCTTTAACTTCCGCACCTTTAATAATATCACCTACTTTATATTTTTCAATTATCTTTGCTTTATCCTCTTTTTTAAAAGAGGATATAATTTCTCTTCGTGATACACACGCGTTACCTCTTACTTTATCTAATTTTATCAAAGCAAATTTTTGAGGCTCATTCATTAGGTGACTTATATCTTTTAGAGGTTTATCTGAAATTTGCGATCCAGGAAGAAACATTAAGGATCCGGTCTCAATATGTTCTACTATACAACCACCTTTACATTTTGATTGGATGCGACCCATTATTGGTTCATTTTTTTCATAGGCTTCTACAAGTTTATCCCATCCTTTAATTTTTTGCGCTTTGCTGGCCGAAACTACAACTTCTCCATTCTTATCTTCAATTCTTTCTAATAAAACTGGTATTGTTTCACCAATTATTATCTTATCTGAAAGACCCATGTTTTTTAGTTCATTAATATCTAATACTGGCTCACTTTTTAAACCCTCAACAAATAAAAATACAAATTTTTCAGTAATCTTATTTATTTTTCCTTCGATTATCTTTCCCTCTTCAATTTTAGTTTTTGATAACTGATTATTTAAAAGCTGCTCAAATTCCTTTGATTGGGGAGTGTTTAAATTTTTATATAATTCCATACTTAATTGCTTTTTTAATTTAAAAGCATGACCTTCTACTTAAAATTTAGATATTATTCAATAGCAAATCTCAAATATTAGCAGATATTATTTTTTAAATTGACCAATATTTGTCAAAAATATTATGTTTTAAGGCTTTATTTTTTTTAATGTCTGTAAAAATTTAGGGAATGAAGTTTTAATCGAATCTAAATCATATATTTTCCATTTTCCTCCAAAAGTGAGAGCAGCAATTACGCTCATCATAAAAACCCTATGATCTTTTGAAAAGTTCTTGATAACAATTTTTTTATCTAACTTCAAATCTGGATTTCCAAATATTTTAATTGAGCTCTTGGTTCTTAGATTCTTTATACCCATAAGATTTAGAATTTTTGAGGCCCATACAAGTCTTGGACTCTCTTTTTGATTTAATTCAGACAAGTCCTTAAAGTAAGAAATACCTTTTGATTTTGCTGCTACTAAAAAAATTACTAGAAATTCATCAATAGCATTACTATTGTAATTAATAGGGCAATTTATTCCTCTGAGATTTTTTGAGCTTTTAATAAAAATATCAGAAATTTTTTCTCCTTTGTAAGATCTTTTATTTATCAATTTTATTTGAGCACCCATCATTGTTAAAATTTTAATTATTCCTGTTCTTGTTGGATTTATATTCACATTTTTAATCATTAACCGAGAATTTTTTGCCAATAATGTCAAAACTATAAAAAAAGAGCAGGAACTTATATCCCCTGGTATCTTATAATTTAAAGGTTTAATTTTTTTTATTCCCTTAATTTTGATAAAATCATATCTCTTATCACTTGTTTTTACTTTTATTGGTATCTTTAGGTATTTGAATAAAAGTTCAGTATGGTTCCTAGATTTTTTTGCTTTGATATTTGTTAGTCCATCAGATTTTAGTGCTGCAAGCATAATTGTTGTTTTACACTGTGCTGATCCTCTGCTTTCAAAATAATCAATAGCTTTAGGATCTTTTAAACCCTTCATCTCCAAAGGAAGATTTTTTCTACCTTTAAATTTTACACCGAATCTTTTTAGTGGTTTAGTCACTCTTGAAAAGTCTCTTTTGGATAAACTTTTGTCACCTATTAATTTGATACTTTTTTCTGAATTAATTAATAATCCTAATATTAATCTTCCTAAAGTTCCAGAATTTCCAGCATTTAATGTTAATTTTTTTTTATTATTAAAATTAAGTCCATTTCCTCGCATTTCACATCTATTCTTTATGAATTTTACTTTTGAACCTAAAGCTCTAATACAGTTCACTGCACTAATAACATCTTCAGATTTCAAAAGATTGATCGCAATTGATTTTTTTTTAGATAAAGAGGAGATAATCACCCATCTTATTGACAAGCTTTTGTCCCCCTCAACATTAATTTTTTTATTAAAAGACTCGATCTTTCTGTCAATCCTAATAAATTTTTTCATTTAGGTTTTTTAAAAAATTAGTTGTTAAAAAAATCTCCAAAATATTGAGACCTGGCCTTTTCATTTTTGATAAGATTATTGGGTGAGCCCTCTGCAATTATTTTAGAATTTGATAAAATCATTGCCCTGTCTACTATTGATAAAAGTTCTCTTGCTTGATGTTCACAAACCACAATGCAAATTTTAGGATTTTCGTTTTGGAGATTAACTAAAATTTCTTTTAGCATATGAATTGTAAGAACATCTAAAGCAGCGAAAACCTCATCACACAAAAGTATTTTTGGGTCGCTCAGAAGCGCCATACATATAACTAGTTTACGTCTTTGACCCCCAGATAAAAACTTAGCTTTAATTTCTCGGACATTATCTAATGCAAATTTAGATATCATGTTATCTATTTTTATTTGCCTGTCTCTTTCGTTTTCAATTAAAATTTCTCCAACAGCTTTTAAATTTTCTATTAAAGTTAAATCATGAAAATATCCACCATATTGTGGAACATATCCAATTTTAAACTTTTTCGCCCTCTCGTAGATTGGATAATTAGTTGCATCAACATTAGCAATTATAACTTTCCCAAAATCAGGTTTAATTAAACCTATCAATAGGTTAAACAATGTACTTTTACCTGCCCCGTTAGGTCCTAAAAGACCAACAATTTCACCCGAGTTTAAATCAAAGCTTATATTATCTAAAATTTGTCTTTTACCGAAAGATAAAGAAACTTTCTCAAGTTTAGCTACTGGTTTTTTAACTTTAAATTGTTTAATTCTAAATTTTTTAATTAGTGCCATAATTTTTATAAATTATAGTTACTTTGTCTTTATAATCCTTCATCGTTGTTTTTGTTTTTCTTGATATCAAATCAATTTCCATTTGATCAGCGTACAATTTTGTTAATAAATTGCTATAAACTAAATTTCCAGACAACATAGCATAGTTTTCTGAAAATTTTACCATAATATTATTGCATGATAATTTATTATTATCGTAAGTTAATTTTACGTTATCGATAAACTCAGTGTTATAATTACTTACGTTATAGACTGCTTTCTCAGAAGTAACTTTAATTTCTTCATTTTCATCAAAACTTATTTTTGCTTTTACATCAACCAAGTAAATGATATCTGGATTTGTGTTATCCAAAATTCCATTTTTTGACTCGATTAAATATGTATTTCCTTTTATATCTTTTGAAAAATACTGAATACCTTCAATCAAATTATTTTCAGATTTCTTAGAAGAGACCTCTTTTTTGACTGAAATATTTTTTTCTTTTTTGAACATTTGATTAAAAAAAAAAATAGAAACAATAAAAGTTAAGAAAATTAAAAAAAATTGTAAAAATAATCTTCTGTTCATTAGTTTATGTCAGATGAAAGAATATTGTGAATATGTAAAATTCCAATAGTTTTTTTTTGATTACCCTTTTTAAAAACAGGTAAGCAAGTAATTTTTTTTTCATTCATAATATTTAGAGCTTTTGCTGCAAGAATATCTTTGTCAATACTGATAGGTTTCTTTGTCATAAAAAATTTTATTTTGTTACTATAGATATTTACACTCCCTTGAATTGTTCTTTTTATATCTCCATCGGTAAAAATACCTGTTGTATTTAATTTTTCATTTCTTGCAATTAAAACACCAAGTTTTTTTTGATTTATTACTTTTAATCCTTTTCCAATAGTGTCATTTTCATTTATAAAAGGTATTTTATTTTTGGCTAACATTAAATCCTCAACAGTTTTAAGTTTTTTTCCTAAACTCCCAGCAGGATGGAATTTTTTGAAATCAAGCTTCCCAAATTTTTTATAGTGCATAAGTGAAATTGCCAAAGCATCCCCAATAGATAGTTGAACACTAGTGCTAGCTGTAGGCACTATTCCATGTCCTGCTTCTTCCACATCTGGTACTAATAATTTTATGTCCGCTGCTTTGTAAAGCAAAGAATTTTTTTTTGAAACAATACTAATAAGTTTAATCTTATATCGATTAGCATATTGTATAATATTTTTAAGCTCATCAGAGTTTCCAGAATTACTTATCAATATTAAAATGTCTTTTTTGGTTATACTCCCCAAGTCTCCGTGTGAACAATCATTTGCAGATATAGAAAAAGCAGGAGTACCAACTGATGAAAATGTAGATGCAATTTTAGATGCAATTAATCCACTTTTTCCTACCCCAGCTAAAATTACTTTGGACTGACAATTAGCTATTACTTCGACTGCATTATTGAAAGAAGAATTAATATATCGCTTTAATTTTTTTAATCCTTTTATTTCTAATTCGATAACATTTTTTGCAATTTTTTTTAGATCTCTTTTCATTTTATTAATGGGACCAAATATCGTCTTTAAAATAAGCTAAATCAAGTTCTACTCTAGTCTTTAAAAATTTTAAACAATCATGATATAACTCTATCCTTTTTTCTCTGACTAAAATTTTATTAAGTTCCTCGTGAATCTTATGTAAGTAAACAACATCATTTGCACAATATTTCTTTTGAGCTTCAGTAAGCTCACCACCAAAATCAGAATTTTGAAACTGTTTACTTACATCAATGTTTACAAATTCTTTGATTAAAGTCTTGAGTGAATGATTATCAGAATAAGACCTAGCAAGCTTTGATGCGATCTTAGTATCTAAAATATTTTTAGTATCAGTTTTGAGATAGTATTTAATATGAGCTATATCTGCTCTACCATAATGAAAAATCTTTTTAATCGAATCATCATTTAATATTTTTTTTAAATTTGGTGCATCATAATTTGATCTGTCTAATTGAATTATATGAGCATCCAAATTTCCTGAAGAAATTTGAATTAAACAAAGAGGGTCTCTCCTTATATTAAGTCCCATGAATTCACCATCTACAGCTAATACGTTGCCTAAATGTAAATCATCTGGTAAATCTTTTTTGTGAAGTTTAATTACAATATTCATTTTTAAATATATATATATGAAACCAAAAAATTGTCTAATTTTTGGCGGAAGTGGTCAAATTGGAAGATATCTTATTAGAAAACTAACACAGAATAACCTAAGGGTAACTGTAGTTACAAGAAATATTCACCAGAAAAGTTATAAAATAAAGACACAAGGAAATGCTGGTTATATTGAAATTGTTGAAGCAAATATTTACGATGAAACTAAAATCAGGAGCCTTTTTAAAGAAGCAGATATTTGTATTAATTTAGTGGGCATTTTATTCGAAAAAAAGGGAGGTAATAGTTTTAAAAATATTCATGCTTTATTTCCATCAATTCTTGCAAAATTATGTAAGGAATATGGATTGAAACAATTTATACATTTATCAGCCTTAGGAATAAATGAGGCAAATGACTCTGAATACGCTAAAAGTAAATTAGAGGGTGAAAAAAATATTACGAATTATTTTCCTCTAGCAACTATTTTAAGGCCATCAGTCGTTTATTCTGTAGATGATAATTTTACTACAAATTTTATGACTTTATTGAAAAACCTTCCAATATTCCCTCTTTATTATTCTGGAAATACCAAGTTTATGCCAATTCATTGTTCAGATTTGATTGAAGTTATATTTCAAGTGATATCAAAAAATATTAATTCAAATATACTTGAATGTGTTGGCCAAGAAATAATTTCTTTTAAGGAAATCCTTGAAAGATTATCTAAATTAATTGATAAAAAAACAATTTTCATTTCATTGCCTACTTCTATCGCGTCTTTAACTGCGAAATTTTTTCAAATATTACCGAATCCATTACTAACCGAGGATCAGTTAAGACTTCTCAAATATGATAATGTCTCATCTGGCAAGTATAAGACAAATTTTGATGTAGGTGTTCCCAGTAAAAGAACATTCGATATTGAGGTGAAAAAATATTGCTATATGTGGAGAGAAGGTGGCCAGTTTTCCACAGAAAAATATAATTCTTCCAAAGATTAATTAATTAATTTTTTATCCAGAACGAGCTTTTTTATTTATAAAATCTGGTATTTCATCTTTATTAGAGGATGTTGTTACCCCTTCTTTTTTACCCTTAGGTTGGTAGGCATACAGAAGATGAAGTTTGCAATAAGAAAAATCTTTAAGAGATGTTCTGCCACAAAAGTAAAATGTTTTTTCATCAGGATGACCAATTGGCCACTTACAAGAATTTTCGTCTAATTCTTCCAGTTGTTTTGGATTCTCAGGTTCAAAATCTTTTTCGATAATTAGAGATTTGAAACGACTTCTTCTTCCTTTAATGGATTTAAGATTTTTATTATCCTCTGCATTTTCAAAATTTTTACTAGAAACTACTGATCTTGTTTTTATTTTTGCAGAGAGATTTAATCTATGAGCTTTTCCGATTACGGCATTTCTACTAATGCCGCCAATAATTTCAGCAATTTGATTTGCAGTTTTTCCTTTACCCCACAATTCTTTTAATTTTGCTACTTTTTCATCTGTCCAACTCATACATATACCTATATAATGTGTTAATAAATTTATTAAACACAATATACAGTTATTAATTTTTACTAAACAAGAAATTATTGAGACTTATCAACATGAAATTAAAAAAGTTATTTTTCTGTGAATTCAATCTCAACTTGCATCCAAATATTTTAGTTTATAGAAGGTTGAAATAAAGATGAGTTATTTAGCAAAAAATTATAGTAGAAAAAAACTATCTTTTGAAAAAGGTAAAGGGAGTTTTTTATATACAAAAGACGGTAAAAAATATCTTGATTTTGTTCAGGGTATTGCGGTTAATTCACTTGGGCACTCTCATCCTAAACTGATTAAAGCAATTAATAATCAAGCAAAAAAACTTTGGCATGTATCTAACGCTTTTATAATTCCAGAGGGTGAAATACTGGCAAAAAAAATAGCAAAAAAAACTTTTGCAGATTATGTAATGTTTCAAAATAGTGGAGCAGAAGCTACCGAAGCTTCAATTAAAGTTGCAAGAAGATATTTTTACTCAATAGGAAAACCAGAAAAAAATAGAATAATTTGTATAAAAGACTCTTTTCACGGAAGAACATTAGCTACAATATTTGCAAGTGGTTCTAAGAAAATGACAGAGGGTTTTGGGCCTAAAGTACAAGGTTTTGATCATTTTAAATTTGGAGATCACAAAAAATTGAAAAGATTAATAACAAAAAAAACAGCAGCAATTATGGTTGAAACTATAATGGGTGAAGGCGGAATTAAAGTAATACCAGATTGGTGTCTTAAAGAGCTAAGAAAACTATGTAACAAAAAAAATATATTATTAATACTCGATGAGGTTCAATGTGGAATCAGCAGAACAGGGGATTTTTTTGCTTTTGATAAATCTAAAGTAAAACCAGACATAGTTCCTATTGCAAAAGGAATAGGAGGAGGGTTCCCTATTGGAGCTGTTCTAATGAATAAAAAAGTTGCCTCAGCAATGATACCAGGCTCACACGGATCAACCTTTGGAGGTAATCCCCTAGCTATGAAAATTGGTAGTGAAGTATTAGATATTGTTTCTAATAAAAGATTTTTAAAAAATGTAAAAAAAAATTCTACTTATTTTCATAATCAACTGAGTAAGCTTAAAAAAAAATATCCTAAAATTATCAAAGATATCAGAGGTAGAGGATATTTAATTGGCATACAGCTTTATACTGAACAGACAAATTTTATTAAAAATTTAATGGATAATAAATTACTCACAATAAGAGCAGCAGAAAATGTTGTTAGAATTTTACCTCCCTTAAATGTAAAAAGAAATGAATTAGATCAAGCTTTGAAGATTATTAATCAAGTCTGTTTAAATTTAAATAAATGAAACATTTTATAAACATAAAAGATATTTCATCAAAAGATTTAAAAAAAATTTTAGTTGACGCTAAAAAAAGAAAAAATCAAAGAAAAAATCTTAATATTTTAGAAATAGATAAAGATGCTCCATTAAAAGGTAAATTATTAATTCAGATGTTTGAAAAATCAAGTTTAAGAACTAGATTAAGTTTTTATTTAGCTATCAAACAGCTTGGTGGAGGCACATTAACTTTAAGACCCAATGAACTTCATCTTGGTGATGGTGGAGAAACACTTCAAGATACCGCGAAAATTTTATCTACATATGCTGATGGCTTTATGCTAAGAAGCGATAGTGATAAAAAAATTGATAATTTCAAAGATTTTTTAGAAATCCCTTTAATCAATGGTCTAAGTCCATCTTCTCATCCGACACAAGTTCTATCTGATATTTTTACGGTTGAAGAAATTAAAAAAAAATCTATCTCTAAGCTAAATTTAACTTGGATCGGAGACTCTAATAATGTTTTGAATAGTTTAATTGCTGCATCAGTAAAATTTAATTTTAAATTAAACATTGGTTGTCCAAAAAACTATCATCCACAAAAAAATATACTTAATTGGGCAAAAAAATATAATAAAAAAATTGATATTTTTAACGATGCAAAGAAAGCTGCAGCTAATGCAGATGTGATTTTTTCTGATAAGGTAATTTCCTTAAATGACAAAGTAAATAAAAAAAAAAAATTATCTCAATTTAAAAATTTTAAAATAAATGAAAAGTTAATGAAATTAGCAAAGAAAGATTGTACTTTCTTGCATTGCTTACCCAGAGGCCCAGAGGTTGAAGAAAAAGTTTTTTTTAGTAAACAATCTAAAGTTTGGTTGCAAGCACTTAACAGAGTGCATGTTCAAAAAAGTATCCTATTATATTGTTTCGGCAAATTAAGGTAATGGTAATGGATTATCTGAATTTTGATTTAGATATTTAATGACTGAGGCTCTATCTTTTTCTTTTCTTAAACCGGCAAATGCCATTTTGGTACCTTTTATCCACTTAGCAGGTTTTATTAAGTAACCATTTAATTCTTCTAAAGTCCAAGATTTTCCATGAGCAGCAAGAGCTTTTGAATACTTATAATCACTTATAGCTCCAGATTGTCTTCCGACAACATTGTATAATGCTGGTCCAATATTATTTTTTCCACCTTTGACTATCGAATGACAAGCTGCACACTTTTTGAAAATTTTCTCCCCACTTGTTGCGTCACCCATAGCCATCAAGGCTGAGATATCAACTTTATCTTCAACACTTTTAACAGTAGCTGTAGAAGCTTGATTTGCTTCTTCTACATCAACAGCATATCCTGGTATTTTTGGTTTTTCTACATGAAATATTATCTTTGAGATTTTTCCTATTCCAATAATTAATAGAGCAACCATTAAAATAGCAGCAATTATCTTATTTAGTTCAAAAGAATCCATTTTATTAAAATTTATTTTGAACGTATAACATTATAAATTAAAAATTGCTTATATTTTAATGTACAATTTTGCCTCTGTTTATAATCTAATTTAAAATAAAAAAGTTAATGAAAACATTAGTTATAATTCCCTCTAGATTAGCTGCAACAAGGTTGCCAGGTAAACCATTATTAAAAATTAATGGTTTATCTATTATTTCACATGTCGTTAAAAGAGCTGTAGAGGCAAATATAGGTGAAGTATACGTAGCTGCAGAAGACCAAGAAATAGTTAAAGATGTTAAAAAGAATGGAGGCCAAGCTATTTTGACTAGCAGTGATCACAAAACAGGAACAGATAGAATTTTTGAAGCCATAAATAAGCTTAAAAAAACTGATGTTGAACTTTTAATAAATCTTCAAGGCGATGAGCCATTAATGAACATTGATGATATAAAAAGTTTGCACAATAAAATGATTGAATCAAAATCTGAATTAGGAACTTTAGCTTCATATATCGTTGATAAAAAAATGTTAGAAAAACAAAGTGTAGTTAAAGTGATTACTTCAGAAAGATTAGAGGAGACAAATTTTCCTACTGCTCAAAGTTTTGAAAGAAAATTATCTAGAAAAGTCGATAATGTATATCATCACTTAGGAATTTATTGTTACAGACTAGAAACATTAAAAAAATTTTTTTCTTTTAAACAATCCTCTAATGAAATCAAAAAAAAACTTGAACAATTTAGAGCTTTAGATAATCATATTAAGATTAATGTAGCTTTAGCTAAAGAGTCTCCGATCGGAGTAGATACAGAGGAAGATTTTGTAGCTATAAAAAAAATAATGGAATATAAAAACTGATGGGTAAGATTTTTTTTCAAGGAACTTTTGGAGCATATTCTCACTTAGCGGCTTTATCAATTGAGCCAAAAGCAGAAATAATCCCTTGTAAAACTTTTGATGAATGTTTTTTAAAAGCATCAAAAGACAAGAGTTCTAAAATTATAATTCCTGAGTCAAATAGAATAACTGGAAATATAGGAATTGAGTATTTAGTATTTGAGTACAGGTTGAACATATATGCTGAATATTATCAAAAAATAGAGCATAATTTATTAGCACTTTCTGGTACAAAACTTTCTGAAATAAAAGATATCTACTCTCATTCCCAGGCATTATCCCAATGTTCAAAATTTATCAAAAAAAATAATTTTGTTGAACACGTAAGAGCTGATACTGCAGGTTCAGCAGAAATGGTTTCTAAGAGTAAGAATAAAAGAATAGCTGCTATAGCATCATCATTAAGTGCAAAGACATATGGATTGGAGATAATTAAAAACAATATAGAAAATGAAGAAGGAAATCTTACAAGATTTTTGGTAATGGGAAAAAATATTCTCCAACCTGAGTTTAACAATAAGAAATATATCACTTCATTTTTGTTTAAACTAAAAAGTAAACCTGCCGCCCTTTATCAGTCTCTTGGCGGATTTGCAATTAATGGAGTTAATTTAACTAAGTTACAAAGTTATCCAGAAAAAAATTCTTTCGACTCTTTCTTTTTTCTTTGTGATCTAGATGGACATATAGAAGATCCAAAAGTACAAAAATCTTTAGAGGAACTTGGATTGCATTGTCAAGATTTTCACGTCCTAGGTGTTTTTGAGGCAGACAAACTCAGAGAAAAATAAATTTTAATCTTTTCTTGTGGATTAGAAATCATTGCTGCTATAATAGTTATGGAGGCTAGAGGTGGGTGCTGCTTGAACCCGACCAGATCTTAACGGAAGCAGTCGTAAAGACAGTTATTCAGGTTCTAGTCTCCTAGAGGAAAAAATGAATAAAAATTCTAAAATACTAGCGCTAAAATATAGACCACAAGTTTTTGAAGATTTAATTGGTCAAGAAATAATTGTTGAAACTATAAAAAACTCTATAAGTTTAGGTAAGATACCTAACGCATTTCTATTTACAGGGATTAGAGGAATAGGCAAAACCACAATTGCAAGAGTTTTAGCTAAATCTCTTAATTGTACTAAAGATTCTAAAAATTCTTGCAAAATAAATTGTTGCAACAATTGTATAGAAATTTCTGAGTCTAGAAATATCGATGTACTTGAAATGGATGCCGCAAGTAAAACAGGTGTAGATGACGTTAGAGAACTCATTGAATTCTCACGTTATGGACCAACTTCTTCAAAATATAAAATTTTCATCATCGATGAAGTACACATGTTAAGCAAACAAGCATTTAATGCTTTATTAAAAACACTTGAAGAACCTCCAGAGTATTTAAAATTTATTTTTGCTACTACCGAAATAAAAAAGATTCCAATAACTGTAGTTTCTAGATGTCAAAGATTTGATTTATCAAGAATAAAATCATCAGAGTTGTTTGATTTTATAAAAAAAATAAAAGACAAAGAAAAAGGCAAGGTTACAGATGACGCGTTAAAACTTATTGTAAAAATATCTGAAGGATCTGTAAGGGATGCTCTTTCTTTATTGGATAGAGGTTTATTAACTTTAGACAAAGATAAAGAACTAGATTTAAAAATAGCTCAAAAAATATTTGGTTATTTTGATAAATCCCAATTAATAGATCTTTTTAAATTGATTTTAGAGGGCAATGAAAAAAAAGTAATCGAGGCTTATAGAAGAATTTATGATCAAGGTGTTGAACCAAAAATTTTTATAAATGATTTTTTAGAATTAGTTTATTATTTTAAAAATATAAATTCATTAACTTTAGAAAGTACAAATTTTTTGCTTAATGATGAGGAATTTGAAAAGATTAGAGAAATTTCAAAAGTTGTTGATATTTCTGTATTAATATTATTTTGGCAGTTTACTATTAAAACTCTTGAAGAATTAGATCTAGTTTCAAATCAAAATCTATCTATTGAGATGTTTTTAATAAGATTAATTCATTTGAATTCTTTTAAACCAAAAGAAGTTTCTTCTAAAGAAGATGATAAAGATAAGTCTTTAAATAAAAAAATAGAAAAAAAAAATTTAATATCTGATTTGAAAAATGATACCATCAGTCAAATTAGAAATATTATACAAGAGGAAAAAAATAAACATCAAGCACAATTCAAAGTAAATGACGAGAATAAAATTTCTATTAATTCATTCGATGATCTTCTTAAAGTTTGTAATGAAAAAAAAGAGATGAAACTCAAATATGAGCTAGAAAAAAATGTGAATCTTGTCAATTTTGAAAAATCAAGATTAGAGATATCTTTTAATGATAATTTGGATAAAAACTTTGTCAAAGATTTATCTTCAAAACTTTTTGATTGGACTAAAGAAAGATGGATCATAACATTTAGTAAAACAAAAGGTAAGATAACAATAAAAGAAGAACAAAAGAATAAAAGGATAGAAAAATTGAGCAAAGCTAAAAATTCAGATTTGTATAAAATCTTACTAGATAAATTTCCTGACGCAAATTTAGTCGAGGTAAAATCAAAACATGATCCTGAGGAATAAATGTCAGATTTCAATAAAATTTTAGATAAAGCAAAAGAACTTGAAGCTAAAATGAAAGAAAGCCAAGAGAATATCAAAAAGATTAGAGTTGAAGGCACTTCAGGCTCAAACTCCGTTAAAGTAATATTAGATGGAGAAGGTGAAATGCAAAAACTAGAAATCTCTGATGAACTTATAAAAGAGGAAAAGTCGATGGTAGAAGATTTAATTTTAGCAGCACATAATAATGCGAAATCTAAACTCAAAACTAAGACGAATGAAGAAATTTCAAAAGCAACAGGTGGTTTTGGGATTCCAGGATTAAAGTGGCCGCTTTAGATAATGCAAAGTATAAATGAGATAGAGAACTTAATAAAGTTAATTTCAAAGCTACCTGGATTAGGTCCTAAATCTGCCAAACGAATAGTTCTTAAATTGATTAATAATAGAGATGAACTTATTAAGCCAATGGCGAAAGTACTGGCAGAGATATATAAAAATATTTCAAGATGTAAAATTTGCGGCACATTAAAACCTTCTTCAGTCGAATGTGATTTCAATAATTGTAAAATTTTAGAAAAAAAATATGATAGAATTTGTGTTGTTGAAAATATTTCGGATCAATGGAGCATTGAAAGTTCAAACATATATAAAGGATATTTTCATATTTTAGGAGGAACTATATCTTCTGTAGGACAGAGAAAAGAAGATTTGTTAATTAATTCTTTAGTGGAAAGAGTAAATAGAGATGAAATTGAAGAAGTAATTTTAGCAACAAGTGCAACTGTAGAGGGTCAAACAACTGCCTATTATATTCAGGATAGCCTCAAGAATTCCAATGTAAAAATTACAAAACTAGCTCAGGGATTGCCAGTGGGTGGAGAAATTGAGAGTTTAGACGATGGGACTTTATTTTCTGCTTTTAAAAATAGATCAAAAATTAATCCAAGCTCGAAGTAGTTTTTTTTTTAATAATCCTATTTGAGTGCAAAAGAGGCTCTGTATAACCCGAGGGCTGGTCTTTACCATTAAAGATTAAATCACAAGCTGTCTTAAAAGCCAGAGATTGATTATAATTATCGCTCATTTTAATGTAATTTTTATCACCTTCATTTTGTCTATCTACAATTTTTGCCATCTCTTTCATAATTTCTTTAACTTGAATTTCAGTTGTTATTCCATGATGTATCCAATTTGCAATATGTTGTGAAGAAATTCTTAATGTCGCTCTATCTTCCATAAGGCCAATATTATTTATATCTGGAACTTTTGAACACCCAACACCCTGATCAATCCACCTTACAACATATCCTAATAACGTTTGTGCAGAATTTGAAATTTCTGCATTGATTTCTGAAACTGACCAATTAGGTCTATCAGCTATCGGTATAGTTAAAAGATCATCAATTTTTGCTTGATTGCGGTTTAAAATTTTTTTCTGTTCCTTAAATATATCTACTTGATGGTAATGAAGTGCATGCAAAGAAGCAGCAGTAGGAGAAGGAACCCACGCGCAATTTGCGCCTGCTTTAAGGTGATTTATTTTCTCTTCAATCATTTCTTTCATTTTATCTGGCATAGCCCACATACCTTTTCCAATTTGAGCTTTACCTGAAAAACCACACTTTAATCCTATATCAACATTATTATTTTCATAGGCAGTAATCCATTTCGATGATTTCATATCTCCTTTTTTAATCATAGGTCCTGCTTCCATAGATGTATGCATTTCATCCCCAGTTCTATCTAAAAAACCAGTATTAATGAAAAAAACTCTATTTTTTAAAGATCTAATACATTCTTTTAAATTAACTGATGTTCTTCTTTCCTCATCCATAATACCTATTTTGCAAGAATACTTTTTTAATTCGAACAGCTCCTCAACTTTTGAAAAAATTAAATCTGTAAATGCTGTCTCCTCTGGTCCATGCATTTTTGGTTTTACAATATAAATCGAACCTTTTCTTGAATTTTTTTTACTTTTTAAATCATGAAGAGCTGCTGCGGTCGTGAAGAACGCATCCATAATCCCCTCAGGTATTTCGCTCCCATCTTTTAAAATGATTGATGAATTTGTCATTAGGTGACCAACATTTCTTATTAAAAGTAAACTTCTGCCGTGCAATTTTAAACCTTTACCATCTTTTGAAATATAACTTCTATCAGGGTTAAGTTTTCTTTCTAAATTTTTTCCATTTTTTTCAAATTGAATTTTTAAATCTCCTTTCATTAATCCTAACCAATTTTGGTAACAAATAATCTTATCTTCTGCATCGACTGCAGCCACACTATCCTCATTGTCACAAATAGTTGAAACTGCAGACTCTGCTATAACATCGCTAATACCAGCTATGTCATGTGCAGCACTAAATGCTTTTGGATTTATTATTATTTCGAAATGAAGATTATTATTTTTAATTATAATTGCTGAAGGTTTGTTAGCATCACCTCTATGTCCTATAAATTTATCTTTATCTACGAGTTTATATTCTTTATCGTCTTTAGTTATAATTAAATTTTTGTTAACTACTTTAAGTCCTGCAATATCTATCCAACTTGTTCCATCTATTGGAATATGTTTGTTAAAAAATTCTCTAACGTATTTTATTACTTCTCGACCTCGATTTGGATCATATCTCTCGCTACCGCCTTCTTCAGACTCTATTATATTTGTTCCATACAGACTATCATATAAACTTACCCATCTTGCATTCGCTGCATTTAGTGTATATCTTGCATTCATTATGGGAACAACTAACTGAGGACCAGCAATAGAAGTTACTTCATTGTCAACATCTGTTGTTTCTATTTTAAAATCTGGTCCTTCATTTATTAAATATCCAATTTCTTTTAAAAATTTTTTGTAATCCTCAATTTGAATTTGGATCCCTTTGTTCTTTATATGCCAATCATTGATTTTTTTTTGTAAAATTTCTCTAGTTTGAATTAATTCTCTATTAATAGGGGCAAGTTCATGAACAATCTTATCAAAGCCAGACCAAAAATTTTGAGGAGAAATTCTCGTATCTTTAAACAACTTTTCGTTTACAAAAGTGAGTAATTTTTTCGAAACTTTTAGGTTATTAACATTTTGATAATTATTACTCATTAATACTTTTGTAAAACCCTAGCAAAATTAAGTCAAATAATTTTTGGAAGCATTGACATTTTGTTGTCATTTTTCTTACTTATGTAATAATTCATCTAAAATGAAAAATTATCTAAATTTTGAAACTGAAATTAAAGACTTAGAAGTCGAGCTAGAGAAGCTTAAAGATCCGTTTAATCAAAGTGGACTATCCGAAGTAGATACCAAAAAAATTTCAAGAACACAAATGGACTTAGATAAAAAATTAAAATCTGTATATTCAAACTTAGATCCTTGGCAAATAACAATGGTCGCAAGACATGAAGACAGACCTAAATCAAAATTTTTTATTGAAAATTTATTTGATGATTTTATTCCCCTATCCGGAGATAGACATTATGGCGAAGATAAATCGGTATTATCAGGATTTGCTAAGTTTAATAAACAGTCCGTATTAGTTATTGGTCAAGAAAAAGGAGATAATTTAGATACTAGAATTAAGAGAAACTTTGGGATGATGAGACCAGAGGGTTATCGAAAGACTATCCGTTTGATGAAATTAGCTGACAAATTTAATATTCCAATTATTTCATTCATTGATACCCCGGGTGCGTATCCAGGTGTTGGAGCGGAAGAAAGAGGTCAGGCAGAAGCAATAGCTAAGTCGATAGAATGTTGCATGAATTTAAAAGTTCCTACTCTTGCAATCATTATAGGAGAAGGTGGTTCAGGAGGCGCAATTGCTTTAGCATCTTCTAGTAAAGTAATAATGTTAGAAAATGCAATTTATTCAGTAATATCCCCTGAGGGTTGCGCTACAATTTTATGGAGAGATCCAAAAAAAATGTTAGATGCGGCTAAAGCAATGAAGCTTTCTGCAAATGATTTACTAGAACTTAAAATTATTGATGAAATAATTCCAGAACCTGTTGGTGGAGCGCATAGAGATAAAAATTTAACTTTAAATAATGTTAAAAATTCTATTAAAAAAAATCTAGACCAATTTAAGGATATGTCGACAGAAGAAATTTTTAATGAAAGAAAAAATAAATATTTGAAAATTGGAAGAAATAAAGGTTTTATTAGCAATTATAATAAACTGAGCTCCCTAAAAACTGAACAGAATAAATTACCACAAATTTTGAGAGATAAAAAAATTACGTTTATATGTTTAACAATAGTTTTAATTGTATTAATTTCGCTGATAGTTTTATAATGCTCCACAACAGTTTTTAAATTTCTTTCCAGTTGCCTCACACCTATCATTTCTAGAAATTTTTTCATTTTTCTTTAAAATCAAAAGACAATTTGGATCATTTGTTATATTATTACTTTTTTCAAAATTATTTTGTTCTTCATTTTTGTCAATGATCTTTAGATTCATTAATATTGTCAAATAATCAACTTTTAACTTATTGAGAAGACTTTCAAATAAATCAAAAGCTTCTTTTTTATATTCAATAAGAGGATCTCTTTGGCCATAAGATCTAAGCCCTATCACTTGTCTCAACTGCTCTAAATATTGAATATGTGAAGTCCAATTCATATCAATAGTTTGTAAAAAAATCCTTTTTTCTATTTCCTTTGAGTCTTTTTCACCCAAGCTTTTAATTCTATCTTTTCTTGTTTCTTCAAATGTATTAATTATCTTTTTTTTGAAATCATTATCATCTAAATCCATAAGGGTATTTAATTCTTTCTCATTAAATTTTTTTCCTAGAATTAATTTTACTTTATTGATAAAATTTTTATTTTTTGGGTCTCTTTTATTTTGAAATTTAAGTTGGGTAAGATTATCAATTATTTCATATAAAAAATCGTTTGAATATTCATATATTTGATCACTATTCATTGCATTTTTTCTTTGAGAAAAAATTACTTGTCTTTGGTCATTAAGAACATTGTCGAATTTTATTAATGTTTTCCTTATATCAAAGTTTCTAGCTTCAACTTTTTGTTGAGCTCTTTCTAAAGCTTTATTTATCCAAGGATGATCAATACTTTCTCCATCTTTAAGCCCTAATTTTTCTAAGACATTATTCATTGACTCAGATCCAAAAATTCTCATTAAGTCATCTTGAAGACTAACAAAAAAAATAGATCCACCTTCATCTCCTTGACGACCAGATCTACCTCTTGCTTGATTATCGACTCTTCTTGACTCCATCCTTTCTGTTCCAATTACAAACAAACCACCTAAAGATTTTATTTTTTCTTTATCTTTTATTAGCTGATTAACTTCCATAGATCCTTTTTTTCCACCAAGCTGGATGTCCACACCTCTTCCAGAAATACTTGTTGTAATAATTACTGAGTTTACTTTACCTGCATTGGCAATAATTTCTGCTTCATTTTCATGATTTTTTGCATTTAAAACTACATGTTTTATATTCTTTTCTTTTAATAAAGCTGAGTACACCTCAGATTTATTTACACTTGATGTAAAAACTAAAATAGGTTGCCCTCTTCTATGGCATTCCGCAATTTTTTTTACTATTGAAATATTTTTTTCTTTTTCAGATCTAAAGATTTTATCATTAAGATCTTTTCTTATCATTTTGTTATTTGTGGGAATTACAACTACAGCTAGGTTATAAATTTCAAAGAATTCCTCTGATTCTGTTACAGCTGTTCCAGTGCAACCAGAAATCTTCTTATAAAGTTTAAAATAATTTTGATAAGTAATTGATGCCAAAGTTTGATTTTCAGATTGTATCTCAATTTTTTCTTTAGCTTCGAGTGCCTGATGAAGACCATCTCCGAATCTTCTTCCTTCAAGAATTCTGCCAGTAAGCTCATCTATGATTTTTAAGCTGTTATTTTGAACAATATAATCTTTACCCTTTTCAAATAGATGATTAGCTCGCAAAGCTTGATTAACGTGATGCACCAGGCCCAAATTTTCTGGGTCATAAAAATTATTATTTTTTAATATACCTGCATTAGCAAATATTTTTTCAACATTTGTTACTCCATCGTTTGTAAGTAGAATATTTTTATCTTTTTCATCAATTTCATAATCAGTTTTTTTTAAAATCTTAATTAATTTATCTACTGAAAGATATTGATTAGTTTTATCTTCAGCTGCTCCGGATATTACCAATGGAGTTCTTGCTTCATCAATTAAACAAGAATCGATTTCATCTACAATAGAAAAAAAATGTTCTCTTTGAACCATTTCATCTTGAGAGTATTTCATATTATCTCTTAGATAATCAAAGCCCAACTCACTATTGGTTGCATAAGTAATATCATAATTATAATTTTTTTTTCTTTCAAAATCATTCTGGTTATTATTGATGAAGCCAGATTTTATTCCCAGGAAATTATAAATTTCACCCATTTCTTCTGAATCTCTTTTTGCTAAATAATCATTTACAGTTACAATGTGTACACCTTTTTCTAATAAAGAATTAAGATATGCAGCTAGAGTAATTGTTAAAGTTTTTCCCTCTCCAGTCTTCATCTCTGCAATTTTGGATTCGTGTAAAACTATTCCTCCAATTATTTGTACATCGAAATGCCTTTCGCTTCTTACTCTTCTAGATGCCTCTCTTACCAAGGCAAACGCCTCTGGCATTATTTCATCTAGAGAAGCCCCATTTTTTAGTCTTTGTTTGAACGATATTGTCTTTTTTGGAAAATCGGAGTCTTTTAGTTCTTTAAGGGCAGGTTCTAAAGAATTAATTTTTAATACTATTTTTTTTAGTCTATCTAATTCTCTTTGATTACTTGATTTTATTAATTTTGAGAAAAAGTTTAGAGGATTTAACATTAGTTTTTGATTTATTATTTACTTATAACCTTTAATATAATTATTAAATAAATATTTTAAATAGCATGGGCATTAATTTAACTAATTTTTTATCGTCTAAATCAAAAAATAAGAAAATGAAAGAGTTTCAGGATTTAGACCATATTGATGGGGTATCCATCTCCTCCATAAGTGCTAATTTGTACAATACACAAAGAGATGATTTGGTAATGTTTTATTTTAGAGATGGAGCAAATCACGCTTCAGTATATACACAATCAAAAATTATTTCTGAGAATATAAAATTAAATTTAAACAAAAAAGTTAAAAAAATATTTTCCTTGTTAATTAATACAAGAAATGCAAATTGTTTTACTGGAAAACTAGGTTATAAAAGTTTAGAAAAAATAGCTGAGATAACAGCTGAAAAGTTATCTGATAAACAAAAAATTGATGAGGATCATCCAAAAAAAATAAAATCAAAAGAAATTATTTTTGGATGCACAGGGACTATTGGAGAGATATTTCCCGAGGAAAAAATTAAGTCAAAGATTCCTGATCTAATAAATCAACTTAAGTATACCCAAAACAAATATATTTGGATGAAAGCAGCTTTGGGTATAATGACCACTGACACTCAACCTAAGATGGCTATGGAAGAATGTTTAATTGGTAGTTCTGAAATTAAAATTTTTGGAATAGCAAAAGGTTCTGGAATGATTCAGCCCAATATGGCAACTACGTTAGCATATATTTTTACAGATGCTGATCTTCCTAATGATATATTAAAAAAACTTTTAAAAAAGAATTTAGCATCAACGTTTAACGCAATCACATGTGATGGAGATACAAGTACGAATGATATGATTTCTATTTTTTCAACTGGAAAAAAGAGACATGCTAAAATAAAGAATATTAATGACGAAAAGATAAAAAATTTTGATGAGTCTCTAAATAAGGTTTTGTTAAATTTAGCAAAACGTGTTGTAGCTGATGGAGAAGGAGCATCAAAATTTATTACTATTAATGTTTGTAACTGTAAGAAAGAGACTGAGGCAAAAAAAATAGCTTTTTCTATTGCCAATTCTTCATTAGTGAAAACAGCAATTGCTGGAGAAGATCCTAACTGGGGAAGAATAATTATGGCAATTGGTAAATCAAATGTGCCTATTAAAATAGATAGATTGGTTATAAAATTTGGAAACTTAATTATCATTCATAATGGTAAACTCAGTATTAACTATGATGAGCAAGAAGTTTCTGAATATATGAAAAAGACAGATATAGATATTACTGTCGATATTTCGAATGGTTCAAAAAACTTTACTGCTTATACTATGGATTTAACAAAAAAATATATTGAAATAAATGCAGATTACAGAAGTTAAAGATTGAATATTATTAATGAATAATTACTTATAATTTATGATCAAATATAAACTGATTTGTAAAAGTTGTTATATATCCTTTGATAGCTGGTTCGCTTCCTCAGATGAATTTGATAAATTAAAAAAAATGAACTTTCTAAGTTGTTTCAAATGTAATTCACAAAATATAGATAAAACTTTAATGGCTCCTAAATTAATTACTAATTTAAAAGTAAAAAAGTTAAATAATGAATCCTTAAAAGCTAAAAAAATTAATAAGAAAATTAAAGAATATCAAAAATTTATTAAAAATAACTTTGATTATGTTGGAAAAAATTTTTCTTATGAGGCTAGATCAATTCATTACAATAAAAGAAAAAAAGAAAAAGGGATTTATGGAATTGCTACAAATGAGGAAATAAGAGAGTTGAGAGAAGAAGGAATCTCAACTGAGACAATACCTTGGTTACAAGACAAGAATAACTAAACTTTTATAAACTTTCCAATATAGTTTACTGATTTATCTGAGGAAAGGCCCCACTTATCCTTGATTAGGTCAAGCTTCATACCGTCTAAACAATCTAACTTTAAATTATGGTTTCTTAAAATGCTTACTAGATCTTCTGGTTTTACAAATTTTTCCCATTCATGGGTTCCTACTGGAAGCCATCGTAAAATATACTCTGCACCTATAATTGCAAACAAATAAGATTTAAGCGTTTTGTTTAATGTTGCTATAAACATTATTCCACCTTTTCGTAAAAGTTTAGAGGAAGATTTCAAAAAAAAATTTACATCTTCAACATGTTCTACAATTTCCATATTAAGTATTACATCAAATTTTACTTTTGTACTAAAGTTTTCAGGCGATGCACATTTATATTCAATATCTAAATTATTTTTTTTAGAATGTATTTTCGCAACGTGGATATTTTTTTCTGATGCATCGATACCTACAACATTTGCCCCTAATTTTTTCATGGGTTCTGTGAGCAA
>CABYJS010000012.1 GCA_902519375.1 uncultured Pelagibacteraceae bacterium | reverse complement strand
TTTTAAATACTTATGTTGAAGAAATAAGCCTTAACAAAAATGGAAATGGGAATAAAAATGGTTCTGATCATCGGACAAAAACGCTTTCAAAAATGATTTCTTCTAATGAAATAATGACATTGATAAATGCGCTTGGATTAGATCCTAAAGCTCAAGAAATTGATTTAAAAGACCTAAGATATGGAAAGATTGTTATAATGACAGATGCTGATGTTGATGGGTCTCATATTCGAGCATTGTTATTAACATTCTTTAATAATAAACCATTTAACAAGTTAATTGAGAATGGTCATATATATTTAGCACAACCACCTCTTTTTAAAATAAATAAAGGGACTAAAGGAATCTATATAAAAGATGAGAAAGAATTAGAAGATCATATAATAAAAAATAATAAGGAAATTAAAAAATTTAAGAGGGGCTCCAAAGAATTTATAAGAGAAATAGAGCTTGAAAAATCAAAGATGAACATACAAAGATTTAAGGGACTTGGAGAAATGAATCCTGAAGAGTTATGGAGCACAACATTAGATCCAGAAACAAGAAATTTATTGCAAGTTCAGTATTCAAAAGACGGCAAAAAAGATCAAAAGTTGATCCATACTTTAATGGGCAATGATGTAGCATTGAGAAAAGATTTTATTGTTTCAAACGCAATAAATGTGCAAAATCTTGACATTTAAAAATGAAGTTTTTTGAAACTTCAAAATATTATTCCTTAAAAAAATCTACTTACGTTTCTTTAAGATGGATTGGGATTATTGGTCAATTGATTTCGATAAATATAGTCTACTTTTACCTTAATTTTAACTTTGACTTTATCAGTTCAAATATAGTTATTCTAATTGGAATATTAAGTAATCTTTACCTTATATATATATATAAAAAGACTCAAGTATCAGACAGATCTGCTTTGATTTTTTTATTAATAGACATATTTCAAATGGGAGCATTAATTTATTTAACTGGAGGTATATTGAACCCCTTTATTATTTTTTTGATAATACCAAGCATTTTTGCATCATCTAATTTAGGTTTGAGAACAAATTTATCTTTAATAATTACAACGATTTTAATGATAATAGTTCTTACATTTTACTCTAATGATTTACCTGAACCTTTAAATTACCATTTTCATGTTAGCCCTTATTATTATTATTCAATACCTGTTGCTTTAATAATAGCATCAATTTTTTTAAATTTGTTTGCTATAATATTTGGCTCAGAGTCCAGACTTAGAAAAGAAGCTTTAAAAAAAATGGAGGAAGTAATGGCACAAGAACATGAAATGTTATCCTTAGGAGGACAAGCAGCTGCAGCAGCTCATTCTTTAGGAACTCCTCTCTCAACAATAAAAGTTATTACTCAAGAACTATCTAAACAGCTTAAGGATCAAAAAGATGTTATTCAAGATATTGAATTATTATCAAGCCAAGTTGAAAGATGTAATCAAATATTAAAAAAATTATCTTTAAATCCTATAGAGGAAGATGATTTTATAGATGAGGATTTGACAATGAAAGATTATATTAAAGAAATAATATTTTCTTTTCAAGAAACAAGTGATAAAGAATTTATTTTAAATTTCAATCAAGATGCAAATTCAAAAAAAATAACTAAATCAATTGAAATCGTGTATGGTTTAAGGAATTTTATTGGAAATGCTAATAAGTTTAGCAAAGAAAAGATATTCATAAGTTTAAAAAGTGATATAAATTTTACAGAGATAAACATCGAGGACGATGGCAATGGTTATCCAAACGATATTTTATCAAAAATTGGAGAACCTTACTTAAGATCAATAAAAAACGTTGATAAGAATAAAATAGGATTGGGTTTAGGTTTATTTATTGGCAAAACATTACTTGAAAAAAATTTTGCAGTTTTGACTTTTAAAAATTCTAGAACTAGGAGTGGTGCTGAAGTAAATATTAGATGGAAAAACAAAGATTTATTCAAGCTTTAATGTAATTTATTTTTTTTATCGAACATATTACTAAGCTGTGAAATCATTACATCACCTAACTCGTTCACATCAGTTATTTTAATTGCTTTATTATAATATCTTGACACGTCATGACCAATACCAATAGCTAATATTTCTATATCAGTTTGAGTTTCGATGTGACTTACCATTCTTTTTAAATGTTTTTCTAAAAAATCTCCAGAATTAACAGACAAAGTTGAATCATCTACTGGAGCACCATCTGAAATAACCATTAATATTTTTCTCTCTTCCTTTCTTTTCTTAAGTCTATTAAATGCCCAAGATATTGCTTCCCCATCTATATTTTCTTTAAGCAAACCCTCTTTTAACATTAATCCAAGGTTATTCTTAGATTGCCTCCAAGGAGTACCCGCACTTTTGTAAATAATATGTCTTAGGTCATTTAATCTTCCAGGTATTTGGGGCTTTCCATTTTTATTCCAATTTTCTCTACTCTGACCACCCTTCCAATTTTTGGTCGTAAATCCCAATACTTCAACTTTCACTGAACAACGTTCAAGTGTTCTAGATAAAATATCTGCACAAATTGCTGCTATGGTGATAGGCCTTCCTCTCATAGACCCAGAATTATCTATCAGCAAAGTCACAACCGTATCCTTAAATTCTAAATCCTTTTCTTTTTTAAATGAAAGAGAATTGTAGGGGTCCATTATAATCCGAGTTAATTTTGAACTATCAAGCAATCCCTCTTCTAAATCGAATTCCCAAGATCTATTCTGTTTAGCTAGTAACTGTCGGTGAAGTTTGTTTGCAAGTTTTTTAATTATATCTTGAAAGCCAATTAATTGTTGATCTAAAGTTTTTCTGAGTTTATTTGCTTCGTCTGCATTTTCTAATTTGTCAGCTTTAATAATTTCATCATACTCAGTAGTAAAAATTTTATAATCTATATTATTTTGATTTATTTGTTTTTGAATAATTTGTTCAGATTTTTGTTCATCACTATCATTTTCAGAAAGCTGATCGTCTAAACTAAATTCATCAGACTTATAATCTGTATCAAGACTTGCTTGAGCTTTTTGATCATCATTTTCATCTCTATTATCCACACTTTCTTTGTCATGGTCATCTTTTGAGTGATCGTCTTTACCCTGATCTTGATTCTCCTCTTTTTTTTCTTCATTTTCCTCAGTTTGAAAAATTTCCATTTCATCAAAAATCATTGAAAATCTTGAATTATAGTTATTTTGATTCTCTAGATTTTCTTGTAAAAATTTTTTATGTTTATCTACTGATTTTTCAAAGTCTTTCTTCCAAAAATCTAACATTTTTGTAGCTATTGAGTTTAACTGAATTTGATGGAAATTTTTCAACATATAAATTTCAAATGCTTCAGCTAATGGAACATCTTCTTTGCTTTTTAATTGATCTTTCCTTTTGCCGTTAATCATTAGACTATAATTTTCGTTAAGATTTTTTTCTATACCTTTGAGCATTTTTCCACCTAATAATTCATATCTTGTTTTCTCAGCGATTTTATAAAGAGATTTTGAGGCATTATTCAATGGTAAGTTTTTTTTATAGATATTCACATCAGAAAATTTTTTTTTAAGCGCTGCAGAGTCAGTTTCGGCCCGTAGTTTTGTAAAATCTCCTGGATTTGATAAATCATTTATTTCGATTTCATCTAAATCTTTTATTTTTTGATTTTTTGAAGATTTTCTATCTAAAATTAGATCCTCTGAGATAACTCTAGCTGTTGAAGTTAAAGCAATTTTAAATTTTTCTTTTAAATTAGATATTTTACTGCTCATCTAAATTTGAATATTTATCAACGACTCTGGCAATTCCTCACCAAAACATCTTTGATAATACTCTGCGATAGTATTTTTTTCCATATCATCACATTTATTTAGAAAAGTTACTCTAAAAGCATAACCAATATCTTTAAAAATTTCTGCATTTTCAGCCCAATGCATAACAGTTCTGGGGCTCATTACTGTTGATATATCGCCAGCAATAAATCCTTTTCTTGTTAAAGAAGCAACTTTGATCATATTTGATAATTTTTCTTTTCCTTTAGTGTTATCAAATTTTTTATTTTTTGATAAAACAATTTCTAGCTCTCTTTCTAGACTAAGATAATTTAAAGTTGTTACTATATTCCATCTATCCATTTGTCCTTGATTAATTTGTTGAGTACCATGATATAGACCAGTTGTATCCCCCAAGCCAACAGTGTTAGATGTAGCAAATAATCTAAAAAATTTATTTTGTTTTATTACTTTATTTTTGTCCAAAAGTGTGAAGCTTCCCTCAGCCTCTAAAATTCTTTGAATCACAAACATTACATCAGGTCTTCCAGCGTCGTATTCGTCAAATACAAGTGCAACAGGGTTCTGAATTGACCAAGGTAAGATACCCTCATTAAATTGAGTTACTTGTTTTCCATCTTTAAGAACAATTGCATCTTTCCCAATTAAATCGATCCTGCTAATATGACTATCTAAGTTAATACGAATACAGGGCCAATTTAATCTTGCAGCTATTTGTTCTATATGGGTTGATTTTCCCGTTCCATGGTATCCTTGAACTAAAACCCTCTTGTTATGAGCAAATCCAGAAATAATTGCTAAAGTAGTATCTCTATCAAACTTATATGACTTATCTATTTCAGGTACGTACTCGTTTTTTTTTGAAAAAGCATCTACTTCCATTTCAGATTCAATTCCAAAAGTTTGCTTTAAAGAAACTTTTATATCCGGCTGAATATTAAGATTTGGTGTCAATTTTTTCTCTATAAGTGTTTTTAAGTTGTGTATATGCTAAAGTTATTAGTTTTAGTTTTTCTTCGTATTTTTTATTTCCAGAATTCATATCAGGGTGAAATTTTTTCACAAGTATTTTGAATTTATCTTGTATTTTCTTCCATTTTAAACCCACTGAAATCCCCAATATACCAAATGCTTTTATATCTTTATGATCAAATTTAAATTGACGCATATGATTAAAATCTCCATTTATTTTATCTTTATCCAATTCGTCTCTAAGAGTATTGTTCCAAAGAATTTTAAAAAAATTATCTGAGGAGCTAAAACTTTGTGTGGGTTTATGCCAAATCATGTCAGACTTTAAAAATTCTAAAACTTGGTCATCGTTCATGCCTGAAAAATAATTCCAGTTTTTATTAAATTCTTTAACATGTTCTAAACATAGCATTCTAAATTTTTTGCTATTATCTTTTTCCACGGGTGCCTTATAATCTCCAATTTTATTACAATTTTTCCAGTCACAAATATTTTTCATGGTATATAATAATATTTATGGATATAAATCAGTTATTTGCAATTGTAAAAGAAAAACTTTTTCACGAAATAAATATTGAAAGTATGAAAATTGAAGATAAATCATTTCTTCATAAAAATCATTTAGGTAATCAAAAAGGAAAATTCCATTTAAAAATTATTTTAGTTTCACCTGAATTAAAAAAAATGGGTAAAATTGATAGTAATAAAAAAATTTACAAAATTTTAGATAAAGAACTAAAAGAATCTATTCACTCTATCCAAATTTTAATTACTTAACTCACTTTTTAAAAAAGAACGTAAATTCTCTTTAGTATATTTTTGATCAATGATGGGAGAACCAATTTTTTTTAGTAAAACTAGACTTATTTTATTTGAATTATTTTTTTTATCTTTAAGCATAAATTCTAAAATTTTATTTATATCTTTTAATTTAAAAAATTTTTTTAAATTAAAAGGAAGGTTACAATTGTAGATATGTTTAATGATAGAATTATATTCATTTTTTTTAATTAAATTTTTTTTTAAACTAAAATTTAAAGCTGTTTTTAATCCAAGTATAACGGCTTCTCCATGATTTAATCTTCCAGAGAAACCCAAGGATGCCTCGAAGGCATGAGCAAAAGTATGGCCAAAATTTAAAATTTTTCTTAAACCATTTTCTTTTTCGTCATTTTCAACAACCTTTTTTTTTATTTTACAACTTTCATAAATAGCTTTTTCTATGAATGGGGAGGAAAGACTAAAAATTTTACTAATATTTTTGTTTAAAAAAATATAAAAATTTTTATTTGCAATAAGAGAATGTTTCAAAATTTCTCCATAACCACAAATCAATTCCCTTTTTGGTAAAGTTTTTAAAAATTGAATATCTGTGATTACTAAATTAGGCTGATAGAAACTTCCAATTAAATTTTTTCCATATTTAGTATTTACTCCAGTTTTTCCACCTATGGAAGAGTCAACTTGGGATAAAAGAGTAGTGGGCACATTTACAAATTTTATACCTCTTTTAAATAAACTAGCTGCAAAACCACTGATATCACCCGTAATACCACCACCTATAGAAATTACACAATCATCTCTTGAGAAATTTTTCTTTAATAAAATATCTAAAATTTTATTGATATAATTTAAATTTTTATTTTTTTCGTTAGCTTTAAAACTAAATAAATATACTTTCTTATTATTTAAAGATTTTTTGATATTAAAAATAATTTTTTTTGAGATTTTACTATCGATTATGAGTAAACAATTTTTAAAATCTATTGAATTATTCTTAATTACTTTTGAAATATTCAATATTAAATTTGATCCAATGATAATAGGGTAATTTTGACTTTTTGTTTTAATTTTTAATTTAATAGGTTTCATAAATTTTTAAAATTTTTTTAACTATCTGATTCTTTGATACGTTATCACATTTAATTTCATATAAAGCCTTTGAATAAATGTTATTTCGTTTTTTTATTAAATGTGTCAATTGATTATCTGATACATTAAAAGCCAGGGGTCTTTTCTTGCTATATCTAATTCTACCTATCAATACATTGATATTACAATTCAACCAAAAAGAAATATTATTTTTTAAAACCTCTTTTCTTAAAACCTTATTAGAAAAAGCTCCACCACCAAGTGCTATAACAGCACAATTTGATTTTAATTTTTTAAGAGTGATTTTTTCCTCAATTTTTCTAAAATAGCTTTCACCTTCAGTTTCAAATATCTTTCTTATTGTTATTCCTAATTCCTTTTCAATCTCTTTATCAATATCTATAAAATTTAATTTTAATTTTTTTGCAACTAGTAAACCTATAGAGCTCTTTCCAGATCCCATCATTCCTAAAAAAACAAGATTTTCTTTTGATTTCATAAGTTTCTTTATTGAAAAAACACAAATATGTCTTATTTTGAAATTAATTAAAACTATATGCAATTTGTAAGAAAAACAAGTTCAAGAGGAAAAATTATTAGGTTAATATTAAAGTTAACTTTAATATTTATTGCAATTCTTGGAATTATTTTTTTACTCAATAAAATTGAATTTCCCGCCCCAACAAAAGAAATAGAAAAAATAATTTCTAATGAAAATTTTAAAATTATTAAATAAAAATTTTTGTTTTATCATATTTTATTTTTTTTTTGGATTAAGTTCCTTAGCGGAAGATCAACCAGCAGATATTTGGAATGTAGATGAAAAAAAAATAGTAAATTCTTCTGAAGACCAAACACTTAATTTAGAGAGAAAAGATCTACCTAAAAGACAGCCTGAGATAGGAATATATAAAATGCAATCTCAAAAAAATTCAAGCTCTATAACGTTAGATCAAACTTTAGACACCAAAGAAATTAAAATTATTGGATTATATGATCCAGGAGATTATGATTTAGATATAAACATGTGGTCCAATTCTGATGGAGATCAACTCAAAAATATTTTTTCGAAAATAGATAAACTCAAACTATCTAACGACGCTAAAGAAATTATGAATATATCGGTATTGACAAATGCATATAGTCCTCAAAAAAATATATCAAATAGCGAATTTTTAGAATTTAAATCTCGATGGTTAATTAAAAATTCTGACTTAGATTTGATTGAAAATTATTTGATTAAAAATCAAATAATTAATTCCCATCCTAAACTGACTAAATATTTTTTAGATGAGCATTTATCTAGAGGTAACATTGATAAAGCTTGTAATATATTTGAAAAAAATTCAGAGATTATTAATGATAATTATATAAGTAAATATAATATTTATTGTTTAATTAAAAGTAATCAGATTGAACGAGCACAACTTATTTATGATCTAAAAAAAGAATTAGGATTTGACGATAAATATTTCGAAAAAAAAATAAATTTTTTACTTAATTACTCGTCTGAGATTGATGAGAATATTTCAGAGAAAACTATTTTAGATTTTTATCTTGCTCATAAAACAAATCCTAACTTTTTGTTTGATCCCAATGAAAAGACTAAAAAGATAATCTGGAAGTATCTTTCATCTGCAAATTTACTTAATTCTTTAAAGGAAATAGAAACTACAGATTTAGATAAAATTTCTTTGATTGAAAAAGCAGTAAATAATAAAAATTATCCAGAGAGTGATCTATTTGATTTGTATAAAAGATTCCAATTTAATATCAATCAACTCTTAAATGTAGAAAGTTTCTATAAATCTTTGACAAATATTGAGGGTAGAGCATTAGTTTATCAAAGAGTTCTTCTTGAATCTGAAACGGTAAAAAGGCTTAAATTGCTTAAGATTTTAAAAGACCTATTTAAAAAGGATAACCTAAATAATGCTTTTGACATTGAGTTAAAAAAATTTTTAAAGCAAATTGATCCAAACAATATCCCTAATGATTTAACAAGTTTTTATTTCACGAACATCATCATTGAACAGAATGATAAAAAAAAGATTAAATTCAATAATGATATATTACACCAATCGAGACTAATTAATTATTTTAATGGGGATTATTCAGATTCTAAAATTGAGAAAGATATCAATAATTATTTAAAAAAGATAAAAAAAAATAAAAAGTACTTTCTATCCAAGAAAGATCAAATATTAATTGACTGTTTAAAATCAGATGGAATTAAAATTGATAAAAAATATGATGATTTTTATGAAACTGATCTTTCAGAGATTCCAACAGATATACAAGTAATGATTAATAACAATGAAATAGGTGCAGCAATATTAAGAATTGTTGAAGTTATTGGTCAAGATGAACTTGAAAAAATTGATGATGATACCATCTCATTTATAGTAAATACATTAAATCAATTGGATATTGATATAATTAGAAATAAAATCTTGTTGAAAGTTCTTCCTTTAAAAGTTTAAAAATTAGTTTATTTGTCTATAAGATGAGTATTAAAGATATCATTACCGTACCAGACGAAACTCTTAAAAAGAAATCTGATTCGATTGAAAAGGTGGGATTAAATGAAAAAAAACTCATAAAAGATCTTTTTGAAACAATGTATCACTATAATGGAATAGGATTAGCAGCTGTGCAGGTGGGTGTACTCAAAAGAATTTTGGTAATAGATGTTTCCTCAAAAGATGAAAAAAAAGAGCCGTTAACTTTTATAAATCCTATTATAAAAAAAGTAAGTAACAAGACATCGATACATGAGGAGGGATGTTTATCAATACCAGATACTTTTATAGAAATTGAAAGACCAAAAATATGTGAGGTAGAGTATATTGATATAAATGGTAATATGAAAAATTTAAAGTGTGATGGTCTTTTATCAACTTGTCTTCAACATGAAATAAATCACCTAGATGGTAAATTAATAATTGATCACCTGTCAAAGCTGAAAAGAGATTTAATAATTAAAAAGATTTCTAAATCAAAAAAAAATCCAGATCGAATAATAGTTTAGAAATGTCAAAAAAAATTATTTTCATGGGAACGCCTTTATTTGCAGTGCCTATATTAAAATCATTATATCAGAATGGTTATCAAATAGATGCTATTTATACGCAGCCACCTAAAAAATCAAAGAGAGGTCAAAAGATTAACAAATCTCCCATTCAAAATATTGCTGAGTCATTAAATATTGATCTAAGAACTCCTGAAAACTTAAAAAATAACATGGAAGAAATTCAATTTATTAAAGATATAAATGCTGATATTGCAATAGTAGTTGCTTATGGGAAAATCATTCCCAGGGAATATTTGGATTTAACAAAAAAAGGTTTTATAAATATTCATGGTTCTATTTTACCTAAATGGAGAGGGGCTGCACCTATTCAAAGATCAATTATGAACCTAGATAATGAGACAGGTATAAGTATAATGAAGATAGTTGAAAGATTAGATAGTGGACCAATAAGCAATATTTATAAAATTAAATTAAATCAAAATGAAAATGCCAAAAAAATTTCAGAGAGACTGGCTTTGCTGGCGGCAGACAAAATCTTAAATAATGTTTCTGATATATTAGAGGGTAAAGCAAAATTTATTGATCAAGATCATACGAAAGCAACTTACGCAAAGATGATAGAGAAAATTGAGGGAAAAATTAATTGGAGTGATATGGCATCCAGAATATTAGGTAAAATCAATGGTCTATTTCCTTACCCTGGAGCTTTTTTTAATTTTAAGGGTGAAAGATTTAAAGTTTTAAAGGCCGAAATTAGTAATGGCTCTGGAAAAATTGGTGAAGTTTTGAATAATGAATTAGAGATTGCGTGTGGAAATGATAAGTCCATTAAGATTTTGGAAATTCAAAGACAAGGAAAAAAACCTCAAAAGATAGAGGAATTCATACTTGGATCAGAAATTAAAAAAGGCGTGATAATACAAAATGACTAGATATCAAATATTAATTGAATACTCTGGTAGTAATTTTAGAGGATGGCAGGTTCAAAAAAAGGGCAAAACAGTTCAAGGGATAATTCAAGAAAAAATTTCAAAACTATTAAAAGAAAATATAATATTATTTGGAGCAGGTAGACTTGATAGTGGAGTACATGCTGCAGAACAGTCAGCTCATTTTGACACTAAAAAACAAATAGATGAAAGATATAAATTTTTAAAATCAATAAATTATTTTTTGAGAAAAGAAAATATTGCAATTTTAGAAATAAAAAAAAAAAGTATCAATTTTCACGCAAGATTTTCAGCTAAATTAAGAATATATAATTATATCATTACTAATCGTTTAAGTGTGCCTGTTTTAGAAAAGGATAGAAGTTGGCATATTATAAAAAAATTAGATGTGGATTTGATGAAAAAAGGTGCAAAAAAATTAGTTGGAACTAAAGATTTCTCTACATTTAGAGCATCCAGCTGTAGAGCGAAAAGTCCAATAAGGACAATGAAATTAGTAAAGATAATTTCATTTAAAAACAAAATTAATATAGAATTTAGATCTCAATCTTTTCTACAAAAACAAGTACGCTCTATGGTTGGTTGTTTAAAATATCTAGGTGAGAAGAAATGGACTTTAAAAAAATTTGAGATTGTTTTAAAATCAAAAAAGAGAATTTTGTGTGCACCTCCAGCACCTCCAGAGGGACTTTATTTATCAAGAGTTATTTACTAAATTCTTTTTATTGCTCATTGCAAATTTTTTATGGATTCGCCATCTAGACTCCTCTCTTACAATATAACCACAACAATTTTTAGATCCACATTTACACAGAAATTGCTTATAATCTTTGTCAAATCCAAATCCATAATCACAGGTAAACTCTTCTCCTTTTTTAATATTCTTTATTGCCGTTATCCATATTTTTAAACCTTTACCGTCGTATTGAGAATTAGGATCACAACTGTGATTAATTAATCCAGCTGTATTCCATGAAAAATCCCCATCAAGTGTGTATCTCTTATTTAAAGTAAACAAATATATTGGTTTATTGTTATCATATTTGTCCGAGTCATCGACTTGTTTATTTGTAATTATTTTCCCAGTGTAATTAATTATTTTTGTTCCTTCTTGAATATCTTTAGTAGCATAAAGACCACGACCTTTGTTATCAATTTTAGATTTTTTAATTTTGTATAATTTCATGAAAGTGATTTATAGTTAACAAGAAATAAATCAATTTAATTCAACTAGTGCATTAACATGTTCGTTAGCACTATCAGCTAAAGCTTTTAAATCATATCCACCCTCAAGTATTGAAACAACTTTACCTTGAGTGAACTCTTTAGTAGCATTTAAAGTTCTTTTAGTAATCTCATAGAAGTCTTTTGAATTTAATTGAAATTGAGCCAATGGATCATCTTTATGTGCATCAAAACCTGCTGAGAATAAAAGAAAATCAGGTCTATACTGGATCAGTCTATCTAAAACTCTATCAAATGCATTAAAATATTGTTCTGAATTAGTACCTGCGGGCAAAGGAATATTAAGAGAATTATTAAAATCTCCTTTATCTTTGTCTGTTCCTCCTCCTGGGTAAAAAGGATATTGATGAGTTGAAATATATAGTGAATTTTTATTATTACGCATGACATCATAGTTCCCATTGCCCCAATGAACATCAAAATCTACACAAGCAATTCTTTTATATTTGTATTGATTAATTAAATAATTAGTCGCAACGCCAGCATTTGAAATACAACAAAATCCCATAGCTTTATTTTTTTCAGCATGATGACCAGGGGGCCTCGCTAAACAAAATGCGTTTTTAAATTGATTATTTTCTATTCCATCTATTGCTGCAATTGTTGAACCTGCAGCATCGAAAACAGCTTTTTTACTTTCAGGTGAAACAACTGTATCCCCATCTAAAAACTTAAAACCTTTTTGCGGAAAGGAATTTTTCAAATTATTAATATAGTCTTTTGAATGTGTCATAGCCAATATATCTTCTGGCACTTTGTCCGGTCTTTCCCAGATCAGATCTTTTCTTTCCTTTAATTTTTCTTTTATTGCGATTACTCTTTTAGGCTGTTCAGGATGACCATCTCCTGTATTATGTTTTTCATAGGTTTCAGAATGAATAATTGCAGTTTTCACTTAAAATAATTCTGTAAAATATTTAGATAAATTTTTGTAAGATTTTTTAAATCTTTCAAAGATACAGCTTCATCAACTTTGTGCATAGTTTTTCCAACCAAACCAAATTCAAGACCAGGGCATATTGCTTTTATAAATCGTAAGTCTGAGGTCCCACCTGTCGTAGATAATTTTGGTCTAATTTTTGTAATTTTTTTTATAATATTTTGTACCATAAATGTAGTCTTGTTGGGCTTAGTTAAAAAAGCTTCACCAGAAACTCTATATTCAACTTTAAATTTAGATTTATGTTTTTTACTTATCCTTTTCAAAATTTTATTAAGTCTTTTTTTTATAGATTTTGAAGAATGCTTATTGTTAAACCTTATATTAAATGTTGCTTCAGCAGTTGCTGGAATAACATTATCAGCAGTATTATCGATATTAATTTTCGTTACTTCCAAGTTAGTTGGCTGAAAATCTTTTGTGCCTTTATCAAATTTAATATCTTTCAATTCCTTTAAAATTTTTACAATTATGGTTGAAGGATTGTTTGCCCTTTGAGGATATGCTACATGTCCTTGCAATCCAAATATAGTCAATCTACTGGTCAAACTACCTCTACGACCAATTTTAATCATCTCACCTAATTTATTTGGATTTGTTGGCTCACCAACTAAACAGAAATTAATTTTCTCTCTTTTTTTTTTTAAATAATCTACAACTTTTTTTGTACCATTTACTGCATCACCTTCTTCGTCCCCAGTAATTAATAAGCTAATTGATCCACTAAATTTTTTATTTTTTGATAAAAAAGTGCTTATAGCAGAAACAAAGGCTGCAATAGAGCTTTTCATATCATTTGCGCCTCTACCAATTAAATGCCCATTTTTAACAGAAGGCCTAAAGGGATTGATTGTCCAATCTTTTATATTTCCCGGAGGTACGATATCTACATGACCAGCAAACATAAAATTTGGCCCTTTGGATCCTAATCTTGCATATAAATTTTTTACGGGTTGAAAACCTTTTTCCTTAAATTCTAATATCTTTGTTTTGAAACCAAGTTTTTTTAATTTTTTTTCTAAAAAATTCATTATGCCAGCATCAATTGGAGTTATAGAGGGAAATTTGATTAGCTCTTTAGCTAATTGTAAATCATTAAATTTCTGCATAATTAATCTCTTAGAAGATCGTTAATTGAAGTCTTTGATCTAGTTTTAGAGTCTACAGTTTTAATTATATGAACAGCGTAAAGATCTTTGTGTGTACCTGGTACAACTACTGAATAAGGAGGTATACGACCCTTTGTAATTTCTCCATTTGATCTATTAATGATTTTAGTGCTTTGGCCTATGTAGCATCCCATTGAAAGAACACTTCCTTCCTCGACAATTACTCCCTCAACAACTTCAGACATGGCCCCAATAAAAACATTATCTTCAATAATTGTTGGTAATGCTTGAGCTGGCTCTAGCACTCCACCGATTCCAGAACCAGCGGATATATGGCAATTTTCTCCGATTTGGCAACAACTTCCAGCACGGCTAAACGTATCCATCATGGTTTTTGCTCCAATGTAGGCACCAATGTTTACATAACACGGCATAAGAACAGCATCCTTTCCTACGAATGATCCTTTTCTTACAGGTGAGTTTGGAACCATCCTAAAACCTGCTTTATCAAATTTTTCTTTTGTCCAGCCAGCAGTTTTACCTTTTAATAAATTTTGGCGGTCTCGCCATACAGAATATGGCCCTGAAAGAATATCGTTTTCATAAACTCTAAAACTTAACATAATAGCTTTTTTAAGATGCTGGTGAGTTTTCCATTCACCATCAATTTTTTCTGCGACTCTAGACTTACCACTATCTAAATCATTGATTACTTGATTTATTACGTCTTTTAAAGACTGATCTGAATTAGGGTTTACTTGATCTTTATTTTCCCAAGCATCATTTATGATTTTTTCTAAATTACTCATGATTTTTTGATTTAATTATTTCTTAATATATTAATTTTTTGAAGAAAAGAAGGCAAGTTATTAATCTTGTAATCAATGTACGGTTTGTTGGCATCTTTTTTTGCAAAAGCTTCATCATTTTCAAGCCAACAAGTTTTCATTCCTAAATTTTTAGCTTGTTCAAGATTGTGAGCTATATCTTCAATTAATATAGATTTTTTTGGGTCTAAATTAAATTTTTCAACTAATTTTTTGTATGGATCTAAATGAGGTTTTGGAACAAAATCTGCATCAGTTATATCAAAAGCCCCGTCAAACAGGCCATTTATTCCAAGTTGATTAGTTACATTTTCAATATGTGCATGAGAACCATTAGAAAATATGTATTTTTTTTCTTTAATTTTGATTAATTCTTCTCTAAGAAATTTGTCTTTTGGAAGCCAAGATATATCAATATCATGAACAAATTCTAAAAATTCTTTTGGATTTACATTTTTTTTTTTCATTAATCCAGACAATGTTGTTCCATACTCATAAAAATATTCTTTTTGAATTTTTTTAGCCTCAACAAGATCAACATTAAATTTTTCAGAAATAAAAGAGGACATCTTTTTATCAACCTCAGAAAAAACTTTAGTTTGCCCGCTATAAAGAGTATTGTCTAAGTCGAATATCCAATATTTTATTTCAGTTAATTCTTTCATTTTCTTATGAGTGTTCCTGAGCCTTTATCAGAAAATATTTCAAATAATATTGAATGTTTTTCTCTACCATCAATTATTCCAACTGCAGTAACACCATTATTAATAGCATCTAAGCAAGTATTAATTTTTGGTATCATTCCCTCAGTAATGATTCCATTTTCAATCATTTCTAAAATTTCTGATGATGAAATTTCCTCTATGAGTTTTTTTTCTCTATCAAGGACACCTTTAACATTTGTCATTAAAAGTAATCTTCTAGATTTTAAGGATTTCGCTATTGCTCCTGCAGCTATATCACCATTTATATTATAGGTACGATTATTCATTCCCAAGCCCAATGGTGACACTATTGGTATTACATTTTTTTTAATTGAACTTATTATAATATCAATATGGATCTTACTTGGAGCTCCAACGAAACCAAGCTCTTCAGCCTCAGGGATGACATCAATAATATTATTTTTTTTTGTATTTATTGAAATTGCCTGAGACCCTATCTTTTTTAAAGATGAAACAATATCTTCATTAAAATCAATAAGAACTGTCTCAACGATATTTATAATTTTCTCATCAGTAACTCTGAGTCCCTTTATGAATTTAGATTGTATATTAGATTTTTCTAATTCCCTTTTAATTCTTGGTCCACCACCATGAACAACAACAATAGAAAGTCCTAACTTATTTAATAAACTAATATCTGATATGAAATTATTAAATATATTTCTATCTATAAAGACATTACCTCCATATTTAATTACTATTAAGTCGTTTTTATATTTTTCAATATATTTAGATACCTCTTCTAATGGAGGTCCATATTCAGGCAATATTTTTTTTAAATCCATTTTTATGAAATTTCAAACTTTATGTTACAGTTTTGACTGTGGTTCTTTTCATAATAAATACTTGTTGAGCCATAGTTAAAATATTATTTACTGTCCAATAAATTACCAAACCGCTAGGAAAAGGTGCAAGTATGACTGTTAAGAAAAGTGGAAAAAACATAAATATTTTTGCTTGCATTGGATCTGTAGGTGCAGGATTGAGTTTTTGTTGAATCCACATTGATACACCCATAGCAACAGGCCATGCTCCTATTACTAGAAAAGAAGGAACATCATAGGGCAATAAGCCGAATAAATTAAACAAGCTAGTTGGATCTCTTTCACTTAAATCTTGTATCCAGCCATAAAATGGCATTTGTCTCATTTCAATTGTAACAAATAAAACTTTATATAAGGCAAAGAAAACTGGAATTTGAACAAGTATTGGTAGGCATCCAGACATGGGATTTACCTTTTCTTTTTTATACAATGCCATCATCTCTTGTTGTAATTTCATCTTGTCATTCTTATGCAACTCTTTAAGTCTTACCATTTCTGGTTGAAGAGCTTTCATTTTTGCCATACTTCTAAAAGAGAAATTAGCCAGCGGAAAAAAAGTTAATCGAATACAAACTGTAATTGCTATTATTGCTAGTCCATAATTTCCTAATAGATTGAAGAAGTAGTCAATTCCAAAGAATAGAGGTTTAGTTATAAAATAAAGAAAACCCCAATCAATTGCTAAATCGAATTTATCAATTTTTAATGATTCAGCATATCCATCAATAATATCCACTCTTTTTGCTGCTACAATAATTTGTAATTTTTCCTCTATTTTACTTTTACCTTTTAATTCCAATGGTCTAGTGACTACAAAGTTTGCTCTAAATTTTTCTTTATAATCAAATGTTGTTTTAAATTCATTGTCTTTAGGTGGTATTAATGATGTAATCCAATATTTATCACCAATACCCAACCAACCTTTAAGGGCAGTTTTTGTAAATTTTTTTTCTTGAATATCATCATAATCTTCTTCTATCAGCTCATCGTCTAACGTAGCAATTAAACCCTCATGTAGAATATAAAAATTAGATATTTCTGGTATCTTATTTCTTATTATTTGACCATAAGAATAAAAATCGTATTCTTTATTGGTTGAATTAATTACACTTTGTTTAATAGTAAATAAATATTTGTCATCTAAAGAAATTTCTTTTTCAAATGTAATACCTTGCTTATTAGTCCATGATAATTTTATTGGAGATTTATCTGTTAATTTATCATTACCAATAATAGACCAAATTGAGTCTGAATTAGGAATATCTATATTTTTATCAGAAGTAACAAAACCACTTTCGATGAGATATCCATCCTCTATATTTCTAGGTCCTAAAAGGGTAACTTTTTCATTACTTTTTAAAGCGGTGTTGTAATCTTTAAAAGTCAAGTCATCTATTGCTGCTCCTTTTAAAGATATAGATCCATAGATACTTGAATTTTCAAATTGAACCCTCTTACTTTCTTTTAATGCATCTTCTCTTGAAATTTTAACTAAAATTTCTTTTTGATCCAAGCTAGGTGTATCTGTATTTTGTTCTATCTTATTTTTTTCAACTAAATCTATATTTGTCTCTGGTTTTTCAGGAATAAAAAATAAAGAGTAAAGAACAATCACAGCTGAAGACAAGGCAATTGCTGCTATTGTATTTTTAGAGTCCATTATTTTTTTTCTTTCATATTTTTGTTGATAGGATCAAAACCTTCACCTCCTCCTAAAAATTTAATAGGATGGCAAGACAAAATTCTTTTAATACTCATAAAGGAACCTTTTAAAAAGCCGTAAGCTTTTAATGCTTCAATACTGTATTCAGAACATGTAGGCAAATATCTACAAGAGTTTCCCAATAAAGGACTAATCAAAAATTTGTATCCTTTAATGATTTTAATTAGGATATTTATCAAGATTTTCATTATTTTATCTGTTCAAAACTTTTTAATAAGGTTTCTTTTATATTAGTATATTCATTACTTAACATAGTTGGTTTAGCAATAACAAGATATGAATAATTAAACTTTATAGATATTTCTTTAATTGCGTCGTTAACAATATTTCTAAGTCTTCTTTTGATTTTATTCCTTTTTACTGCATTGCCTATTTTTTTCTTAGTAACAAAACTTATATTTAGTTTTTTATTATTCATATCATTTAAATTACCGTAAAAAATTGTTACATATTTATTTGAAATTTTTTTCTTTTTTAGGAGTTTCTTAAATTCCTCATTTTTTGAAAGAGCAAGTATTTTGCTTCTCATTAATTTAACCAGAAACTGTTAAAGACTTCCTGCCTCTTGCTCTTCTTCTAGCTAAAAGTTTTTTACCACCTTTGGTCTTCATCTTAGATCTAAAGCCATGTTTTCTAGCTCTTTTAATTTTTGAGGGCTGATATGTTCTTTTCATAAAATGTGGTTAAATATTTATAAATTTCGCCCTTTATAGTAATTAAATATATAAATAGCAAACAGAAGATTTTAATACTAATTTAAGCATAAATGGAAAAAATTACAAAAATTAAATTATTTATAGGAATATTTTACTTAATTATAGTGGGAATATTTTTATTTTTTTTCTTTTCAAAATTTAGTCTTCAACAGATAACATCCTACAATTTTATAAAAGAGAATAGTTTATATTTTACTAATCTTAAAAATTCAAATTTATTCTTAGTAATTTTAATTTTTTTACTTTCAGTTATTTTATGGGTATTTCCATTTTTAGGATTTGGTTCTCCCGTTGCTCTTCTTGGTGGTTATATTTTTGGAAAATGGATAGGTACAATTGTTGTTATTTTAGGTTTAAGTATTGGAGCAACTTTTTTATATATATTTGGCAATTACTTTTTAAAAGATTTCATAAGAGATAAATTTTTAAATAAATATAAAAACTTAGAGTCAAAGTTTAAAAAATCAGAATTTATTTACTTATTGGTTTATAGATTTTGTGGAGGCATACCTTGGCAATTGAGTTGTATTATACCAGCAATTTTTAATGTAAAGGTGAGCAATTTTTTTTATGCAACTCTTATAGGTATAATACCACAAATTTTTTTAACAGTTTCAATAGGAAGTGGATTAGAAAAAATTATTGACCAAAATTCAGAGGCACCCAGTATCTTTGAATTAATTACATCAAGAGAGATATACATACCAATGGCTATTTTTATTTTACTAATAATATTTTCACTTTTATTAAGAAATTTTTTTTATAAAAAATAGATGAATAAATCTTTAATCAAAAACAAACTTTTATTATTCATAATCTTTTTAATTTTTTACTCAATATTTTATTTATACTGGAAGCGTAATGGAGGACTTAATTGGTCTATTTCTGAATGGCTTATAAATTATCAAGGAGGGTTTACACGTAGGGGTTTAGGTGGAGAATTAAATATCTTTTTAGCTAATCTTTTTTCAATTTCACTTAGAGATGCAATTTTTTTTCTTCAAGCTTCTCTGCATACCTCTTATCTAATATTACTTTTTATTTATTTAAAAGATTTAAAATTAGATATTTTACAAATTTTTGCATTATTTAGTCCAATATTTTTATTATATCCTATAGCTGAACTTGAAGGTATTGGAAGAAAAGAAATGTTAATATTTCTTTTTTTTACGATAGTTATTTTTTTTTCAGATAAAAAATTTCACTCAAATTTGGTTAATTCAATTGTCTTTATTTTTTTTCCTATTTTATGTTTAATTTGGGAACAAATAATTTTATTTGCTCCATTCTTTGCTGTTGTATTAATAAATAAGAACAAATTATCATCTTTTAAAGAGACATTATTTAAATTATTTTTAATTTTTTTACCATCAATTTTTGTTATTATTGTGATTTTTGTTTCCCCTTTAAGCATCGAAGGACACTCTATAATGTGCGAGTATTTGCTGATAGAATTTAGTGAGAGATGTTATGGTTCAGCAGATCTGTTAATTCAAAACACGATTTATTTTGATACATTTGATATACATTTAGAAAGAACTAACTTTATACATTATTTGAGATATATTATGGTTTTTTTAGTTGGTTTTTTACCACTACACCTATGTCTTAATAAAAATCAATTTACTCATCGTGAAAATTATATAACCAAAAACTTTAAACCAATATATTTATTTTTTACAATTTATTCTCCAATTTTATTATTGTATGCTTTTGGTCATGATTGGGGAAGATGGGTTCACATTCAATATTCATTGTCAATTTTGTTATATTTTTATTTGATTAAACAAAAATTGATTACTGATGATTTTAATAATAATCTTTATATAAATTTTTTGCTAAATAGAAAAAAATTATTAATTTTTGTTTTTTTTATATTTGCATTTTTCTGGAATCCAAAAACTCTTGTAACTGGTGATATAGCTACAAATAGTCTATATAAAATTGTTTATAATTCCTCAAAAATTTTGTTTGATCATAAAGGAATAAGACTATTCCAGGATAACCCTATTATAAAATTTCACCAAAAATTTATTGAATAGATAATAATTTATTGGTGCCCTCACCAAGAATTGAACTTGAGATTTATCCTTACCATGGATACGTTATACCACTTAACTATGAGGGCAAATGTGATTAGCTTTAAATTAAACCATAATATAGTGTATTTTCTCAAATTATTGCCTTAATTTTTTAGATAATATGATTTATATCTACGATAGGAATTTTTATGGGTATTCATTACGATTATAAATCTACAAAAAGTGCTAAACTAATGGAAAAGCAAGCCAAAAGAGAAAAAAAGCTTGCAGATAAAAAGGCTAAAAGATTAGCAAAAGAAGGGTCAAAATTAGATGAAAGAAAAGAAAATATTCATGACGCTTCAAAACCTATTACCCTAGATTTTCTCACTAATCCTAACAAAAAATGAATAAAAAAAATAAAAATGAGAGATTGAGTTTAGCTCTAAGAAAAAATTTAAAAAAAAGAAAATATTTCCAAAAGAAGAATAAAAAAAAAATAGATAATGTCAGTTTTATCAGATAAATGGATAAGAAAAATGTCCAAAGAAAAGGAGATGATTTCTCCATTTGAGGAAAAACAGATAAGAGGAGACTGTATATCTTATGGATTATCTTCTTATGGTTATGATGCAAGAGTTTCTGAAGAATTCAAAATATTTACCAATGTAAATTCTGAAATAGTTGATCCGAAAAATTTCAAATCAACAAATTTTGTTACTAAAAATGTTTCAGAATGTATTATTCCACCTAACTCTTTTGTGTTAGCAAGAACGGTTGAAAAATTTAAAATTCCCGACGATATTTTAGTAATTTGTCTTGGCAAATCTACTTATGCAAGGTGTGGAATAATTGTAAATGTTACACCTCTTGAGCCAGGTTGGGAAGGTTTCGTAACTCTTGAATTCTCTAATACAACACCTCTACCAGCAAAAATTTATGCAAATGAGGGAGTTGCACAATTTATTTTTCTAAAAGGAAATGAAAAACCAGAAGTGACTTACGCAGATCGAAATGGAAAGTATATGGGTCAAACTGGAGTAACATTGCCAAAAGTCTAATTATGCAAAAACTAGAGGTTTTTGGATCAAGTAAATTAAAAGGGTCAATTAGCATATCTGGTTCAAAAAATGCTTCATTGCCTATACTTGCGGCAACTTTATTAAGCAATGAAAAAGTTTATTTAAAAAATCTACCAAAAGTAAAAGATATTGAGACAATGATTAATTTATTACAATCATTGGGCTCAATTACAAAATATAAGAATAAAGAGTTGATAGTTAATAACTTCAAACAAAACAAAAAATTTGCATCTTACAATTTAGTTAAAACTATGCGAGCAGGTATACTAGTGCTTGGTCCTTTGTTGGCAAAATTTGGTGATGCAAAAGTTTCACTTCCAGGAGGCTGTGCAATTGGTACAAGACCAGTAGATATTCATTTAAAATCCTTATCTAAGCTGGGTGTAAGATATAAAATTTTCCAAGGTTATGTTCATGCTACAGCTCCAAAAGGATTAATAGGTTCTAAAGTTCATTTTTCTAAAATTTCAGTTGGGGCTACTGAAAATTTAATAATTGCAGCAAGCTTAGCTAAAGGGACAACCACTTTAAATAATTGTGCAATTGAACCAGAAATAAAAGATTTGGTAAATTTTCTTAAAAAATTGGGATGTAATATTAAATGGACTGCTAAAAGATCTCTTAAAATTATAGGAGTTCAAAAAGTAAAAGAAATAACTTATTCAATAATGTTCGATAGGATTGAAGCAGGAACGTATTTGATTGCAGCTGCAGCAACTGAAGGAAATTTAAAGATTAAAAATATAAAGACTAGTATTATCAAGACTGAGATAAACATTCTTAGGAAAATTGGTGCAAAGGTGACTGTGAAAAAAGATGAGATACAAATTATAGGAAATAAAAATATTAAGGGCATTAATATTAAAACTGCACCTTATCCAGGTTTTCCAACAGATCTACAAGCTCAACTAATGGTATTATTATGTAAAGCGAATAGAAAATCACTTATTAAAGAGGATATTTTTGAAAACAGATTTATGCATGTTTCTGAGTTAAATAGGATGGGAGCACAAATCTCAATCAGAGGTAACAAAGCCTTAGTCCCAGGAAAGATAAAATTTGCTCCCGCTGAGTTAATGGCTACAGATCTTAGAGCATCTGTGTCCTTGATTCTTGCAGCACTTAGCGCAAAAGGTAAATCGATAATTAACAGAATCTACCATCTTGATAGAGGATATGAAAATTTAGAAAAAAAATTAAAAAAAGTTGGAGCTAAGATCAAACGAATTAATTAATGGAAAAAAAATATTTAGCACAGATTATAGCTACAGACAATGAGGGCTTACAAATGATTTCTGCCTGCAGTGCTGGAGCTAAAGTTAACGTTATGGATATTAAATACTTAGCGTCAAATAAAGTTTTTTTAATGTCAATTGAGAGAACTAAAGTTGAGACTAATCAACAAAATAAAAATATTAATAGTATTTGTAGATTTGATTTTGTTGATAAAGTAAAATCCAAAAATATTAATCAAAAAGATAAAGAATTAGTTCTAGAGTTAATTGCAATAGATTATATGAAAAATAAAGATGATTACGAAATTAATCTAATTTTTAATAACAATGCCCACATTGCTTTGACTACAGAAACAATTGAAGTAAGACTAGAAGATCAAAATGAAATTAAAAATTGATGAAAGAATTAAGCAGTAGAAATAAAAACTTTGATATTACCTTAGAAAATTTTCTTCTTAAACGAAGAAATAGAGTTAAATCTAATTCTATCTCAGTTTCAAATATTATTAATGATATAAAAAAAAATGGTGATAAAGCACTATTAAAATACGAAAAAAAATTTAATAATAACATAATTATTAAACCAACATCAAAACAAATTTCTAAAAGAGTAGCTTATCTTGATAAAAAAGTAAAAAAGGCAATTGATATTGCTTACCAAAGAATTTATAAATTTCATTCTCTACAAAAGTTTAAAAATATTTCTTATACAGATAAGTTTAAGAATAAATTGGAGTATAAATATATACCAATTGACTCGGTAGCTATTTATGTCCCTGGTTCATCAGCGTCTTATCCCTCAACTGTATTAATGAATGCTATTCCTGCAATAGTAGCAGGGGTTAAAAGAATAGTAATGATAAATCCAAGTTATAAAGGCAAACAAAACCCTGCAGTTTTGTATGCTGCTCGAAAATGTAAAATTAAAGAAATTTATTCAATAGGTGGTCCTTCTGCGATAGCTGCTGCTACTTATGGAACTAAAAAAATTAAAAAAGTTAACAAGATTGTAGGACCAGGAAATGCTTTTGTTGCAGCTGCAAAAAAAGAAGTTTTTGGAGATGTTGGTATTGAAGGCATGACAGCAGGACCCTCTGAAATAACTATAGTTTGTGATAAGTTATCTAACCCTGAATGGGTTGCTAGTGATCTAATCGGACAGGCAGAGCACGATATTCTTGCTCAATGTATATTAATATCTAAAGATAAAAAGTTTATAAAGAAAGTTAAAATAGAAATTAAAGATCAACTTAAGGAAATTCCAAGATCTTCAATAGCTAGAAAAAGTTTAATAAATAATGGAATTTTGATTCACATTAATTCTGATCAAAAGATTACTGATGTTGTTAATAAAATTGCTCCAGAGCACTTAGAATTGAATGTAAAAAACTTTAAATCTTTTGTTTCTAAAATTAAAAATTCTGGATCAATTTGTTTAGGAAAGTATGCAGTGATGGCAATGACAGATTACAATGTAGGGTCTAATCATATATTGCCAACTAATGGTTCAGCAAAATATTCAAGTGGAATAAGCGTTAATGAATTTTATAAAAGAATTTCGTATATAAACTTATCAAAAAAGGGTATTGAAAGTCTTGGACCATCAGTTATAACTCTTGCAAATTATGAGGGGTTGGCAGGACACGCTCAATCTATAAAAAAAAGAATTAGGAGAAAATAGATTTGTCAAAACAAGACTTACTTGAATTTAAGGGTAAAGTTATGGACTTATTGCCTAATGCGATGTTTAGGGTTCAATTGGAAAATGGTCATGTAGTAACCGCTCATACAGCAGGTAAATTACGAAAAAATAGAATTAGAGTATTGCAAGGTGATAATGTAACTGTAGAAATGACTCCATATGACCTTACAAAAGGCAGAATAATCTTTAGAGGTTAATATATTTTGCCTCGGTAGCTCAGGAGTAGAGCAGAGCCCTGAAAAGGCTTGTGTCGGAGGTGCGAATCCTTCCCGAGGCACCACCATAATATCTTGAAATTATTTAAAAAAAAATTAACATCCTATAATAATAAATAACAAAAAAATTAAGAAAAAAGATGAGTACATTAAAAGGCACTGTTAAATGGTTTAATAGTAAGAAGGGATTTGGTTTTATTGAAAGGGAAGATAAGGAGAAAGATGCATTTGTTCATGCAAGTGCAGTAAAAGCAGCTGGAATGAGATTTCTTAATGAAGGAGATAAATTAGAGTTTACTCTAGAAGATGGCCCAAAAGGTCCATCAGCTGTTAATTTAAAAAAATTAGATTAAGTTCAAAATCAATTAAAAAGGTTTTTCTGGTAAATACAAAGGAGTTTTTTCTTTTATGGGTTGAATAATTTCAATTTATGTCTAAAAGATTGCTCATGATTATAAATATTAAAGTTAAAGTAAAGCCAAACTACTCTCACAGAGTATGTTTCCATGGCCTGTAGGCTATTTATTTATAATATAATTTTAATCCACACAAAAATAATATAAAAACAAGGAATGCCTGGGTGGTGTAACGGTTAGCACGAAAGTTTGTGGAACTTTAAGTTTGAGTTCGATTCTCAGCCCGGGTACCAAAAAAAATGAATAAAGAAAATAAATTAGTTCCTGGGTTACCCCCAGGATTTGAAGATCGTTGGGATAAAAAACTCCTTCTCAAGAAAAAGCTTTTAAAAGCTATCGAGAAAAGTTTTATTAAATTTGGAGCTGAGGCACTAGAAACCCCTTCGTTTGAAATAAGTGACAATATTGGATCTTTTTTAGCAGAAGATGAAGCTAATCCTATGTCTGACGTTTTCTCATTTCAGGATGGAGATAGAAGCATTACACTTCGTTATGATCTATCAAGCCCACTTGCGAGATTTTATGCTCAAAATAATCAAGAGCTTCCATCAATTTTTAAGAGGTATCAAATTCAAAATGTATTCAGAAATGAAAAAGCTGGAAATGGGCGATATAGAGAATTTATGCAAGCAGATTTTGATATTGTTGGAAATGTTAATCCTGCCCAAGCAAATGCAGAGCTTTGTAATTTAATATCAAGCACTCTTTCAGACTGTGGCTTAAAAAAGAATCAATTTACAATTAATATTAGTAATAGAAAAATTATTCAGGGATTAATTGAAGAATTAAAAATTTCAAAAGAAAAGCAGATTAAAGTTATTAGAGCAATTGATAAGTTAGATAAGCCAGGATTTGGTTTAAAAGGTGTTGAAGATTTACTTAAGAAAGAAAGAGTAGACCAGAGCGGGGCTATACAAAAGGGTGCTGAACTAAATAATGATCAGGCAGCGCAAATATTAGATTTTTTAAAGATGGAAGATTTAAAAGAAGTAAAAAAGAATTTAAAAAACCCGTTATCGCAAGAGGGAATTAAAGAATTAGAAGATATTTTTATAATACTTGGATTTGGATCAAGCCCAACTCAAGTCAAAACTAATTTTACGATTGTTAGAGGTCTAGCTTATTATTCAGATTTTATTGTAGAAACGAACTTAAATTTCAAAATCACCAATAATAAAGGCAAGGAAATAGAGTTGGGCAGTATCTGTTCAGGAGGTGCATACGATAAACTTATTTCAAGGTTTAGAGGAGTCGATGTTCCCGGGACAGGGGTTAGTTTTGGTGTAGATAGATTGTTGTTCGCATTGATGCAATTAGATCAAATTAAAATTGGAAATCAAAAACCAGCACTAGTCTGTG
>CABYJS010000011.1 GCA_902519375.1 uncultured Pelagibacteraceae bacterium | reverse complement strand
ATAATCTATAGTGATTGGATTGAAGATATTTATAAAAACAAAAAAAATAATATTAAAATTCACAGAAAAAAATATGATTTATTTAGAGTCAAAATTTCCTCACTTGGATTTAAAAAACCGACCAAGTTACGGAAGATTTATAATAAAATTGAAAAGCATGGATTAGAACTGGTGAGGCCTGAAGTTGCATTAATTGCAAGACTAAAGTTTAAAAAACAAAAAGTTGGCGAGTGGATAAGATTTGCTACACCTCTAAAATCAATGATCGATACTGATGGGATACCTCACTTACCTAAACTTGGGCAGGGACTTGGAAAATTATTCCTTGAAACTTATTGGTCATATCCCCATGCTATTTTCCATCCTCATAACGATTTTATCGTTGCTAAAAAAAAGTGATATTTGATAAAATCAACATCAACGGAATAAGTTTAAATAATAGATTAATGGTTTCTCCTATGTGTCAGTATTCAGCAAATAATGGCAAACCAACAAGATGGCACTATAATCATTTAGCAAATTTGCTAAATACCGGAGCGGGATCAATTATAGTTGAATCAACAGCAGTATCTAAATTAGGACGTATAACAAACAAAGATCTTTGCCTTTACAATGAAAATCATAAAAAAGCTCATAAGAAATTGATCAATAAGTTGAAAAAAATAAAAGACATACCAATAATCTTGCAAATTTCCCACTCCGGAAGAAAAGGTTCGTCAGAAATTCCTTGGATTAAAAAAAATTCTCCACTTAAAGGATCTAAATCATGGAAAACTTTATCAGCCTCCCCATTAAAAAGGGATCTCGGCTGGCCACTACCAAAAGAGGCCAGCAGATCAGAAATAAAATTAATTATCAATCAATTTATCACTACAACTAAGCTCGCATTTGAAAGTGGATATGATGGTGTTGAAGTTCATATCGCACATGGGTATTTATTACATCAGTTTTTTTCTCCTATTTCAAATTACAGAAAAGATAAATATGGGGGAAGATTAAATAACAGAATAAGAGTAATACTTGAAATTTTTAAAGGTCTATCAAAAATTAAAAAAAATAAAAAGATTCTTGGGGCTAGAATTACTGGAAAAGATCATTTAAGAAAAGGCCTTAAAGAAGAGGACTGCATTGAATTAATACGAAAACTAGCAAAATTAAAATTGGATTATGCGTGTATATCAAGTGGAGGTATTCTGCCAAAAACAAACTTAAAATTTAAAAGAGGATTTAGAGTGAATTTTTCATCTAAAATTAAATCAAAAAGTAAAGTATTAATTTCATCTACTGGAGATATTTATCCTAAAGAATATGTAGAAAATATCTTAAAAGAAAAAAAAGTTGATCTGATTGCTGTAGGAAGAAAATTTATCTCACGTCCAAAATGGTTATTGGGTGATACTACAATAAATAAAAAATATAAAAAAATCCCAAAACAGTATCTAAGATGTTTTTAAATTTTTAAATAAATGAAAATAAATAATTGGAGTAAAATATTTAATAATCCTTGCTTTTTCTATAATCAAAATACCAAAAAAATCCAATTTTTAAATAAAAATTTTTCTTATAAATCTTTTTTATTAGGATCTGTAATATACCCAGAACTTTCATATAAAAAATTTTTAAATATTATTAAATTTCAAAACTCTAAGCTAAAAATACAAAAAAAAAGTTCTCTAATGGATTTTGGATCAGGGAATGGGGCATTTTTATTTTTTTTTGTTAACAAGTATAATTTAAAAAAAAATTTAAGCCTGGAACTTTCAAAACCATTATTATTATTTCAAAAAAAAATTATTAGTGAAACAACTTTTATCAAAACGCATCATTATAAGACTAATTACCTAAAATGGGTTAAAAATGAGTCGGTTGATTATGCTATTTGTAATTCAGTATTTCAATATTTTACAAGTGAAAAATATGCCAAATTTATTTTAGAATTTTTGATAAAGGCTACTAGAAAAAAAATACTTATTTATGATATTAAAAATTTTGAAACAAAAAAAAATTATACTGAAAAGGTAAGAAAAAGACAAAAATTGAACAGATTTGATTTTAAAAAAAAGTACAAAAACACACCAATAAGATTTTACAGAAAGAGATTTTTTATAAATGTACTTGACGGTCTAAAACTAAAGTATAATTTTACATATAAATTTTTAAGATTACCTGTTGATGCAACAGATAACAAATATGGATATTGCTTGCTTATAAAAAAATAGGAATGGAAAAATTGCTACCTTCAAATAAAATTATTACTGAAAAAGCAAAGGGTAATTTTGTGTTTATAAAAAAAAAAAGATATTTCGATTTATCTTTGCACTCTGGGGTGCTTTTATTAGGACATAATCATAAAGTTTTTCAAAAAACTTTAAATGAATTAAGAAAAAATTATTCACTTACAAACTATCAAAATAAAAATATACGTAGTATGATTTTAAAATATATTAAAAAATACTTTAGAAATGCGTATGATTTAATTTTTTGTACCACTGGATCTGAAACTGTAATTAAGGCAATCAGAATTTCAAGAGCTTTAAGTAACAAATCTAAAATTTTTATAGTTAATGGTAGCTGGCATGGTTCTGTTGATCAAACATTATATTTTTCTAAAGAAGATTTAAAACCAATTCCACTTTCATCAGGGATAAGCGACGATATAAAGAAAAACATAATTATTTTACCTTATAATGATTTAGAAAAATCAAAAAAAATATTAGATAGAAACTATAAGGATGCATCTTGTATATTAATTGAGCCTATAACAGCTTCTTTGCCATTAGAACAAAGCAAAAATTACCTGAAATTTTTGAAAGAGTATTCCTCAAAAAAAAGAATTACTCTTATTTTTGATGAGATGGTAACTGGAATTAGAACAACAAATGGAAGTGTACAAAATAGATTTAATATCTATCCTGACATTACCCTGGCTGGAAAAGCTATTGGTGGCGGGCTGCCAATTTCTTTAATTATAATAAATAGAAAAATTTTTGATAGAATTAAAAAACTTAAAAGGAAAATTTTTTTCGGTGGTACTTTTTCTGGGAATAATTTTTCTTTAATTTCTTGTTTGAATACATTGGCATATGTGAATAAAAACAAGAACTTAGTGAGAAACATAATTAATAAAAGTAAAATTCTCCAAGATAAATTAAATAATTTTTCTAATAAAAATAATCTAGATGTTAAAGTCTACAGATTTGATAGTTTTTTAAGAATTATTTTTTCAAAAAAAAATATAAAAAATAGAATTGCACGTGATTTTTTTGAAAAAAAAAATAAAATTCGAATAACAAAATTTACAAAATATTTGTACAGTAAAAAAATCTTATACCCAAAAAATGGGATAATTTTTCTTTCATCCACTTTAACCAGTAATAATGTGGACTATCTGGTTAAAAATTTGAGTATAGCTCTAAAAAAATGTTTTAAATAGTTAATAAAAAGTGTAATAGAATTACTAACTTTTAATTGTGATGAAACATTTAATATGAAAAATTTAATAGGTCATAATTCACCGCTAAATCCTCAAGAAACCATTCAAAAAAATATAACTAGAAAAAAACCAATACTTGATAGAGAGCCACAATTTTTTAACGGCGTACCAATCCCAAGTTGGATTGAATTAAGTCTTATAGATGCATGCAATAGATCGTGCAACTTTTGTCCAAAATTTGATGAAAAAATTGCTCCGAATACTTATAACAAAATGGAATTTGATCTTATTGATAAACTTGTTTTAGACTTAATAGATATAAACTATGAAGGTGCATTTTGTTTATGTGGATACGGAGAGCCAATGCTTCATAAGGATTATCTAAAAATAGTAAACAAACTTGCTGCGGTTGGTCCAGTTGAAATTATCACGAATGGTGATGTAGTAAATAAATCATCTTTGTTAAAAATATATCGGTCGAATGCTTCTAGATTATTAATAAGTTTATATGATGGACCTGAACAATTAGAAAAATTCCAAAAAATGATAGAAGAAACTGGAGTGCCTAAGGAATTTGTGATTCTTAGAGATAGATGGTACAGCGATAAAATAGATTTTGGAGTAAAATTAACTAACAGAACAGGGACAATTGAAATAGGAAATCAACCAGAAGTAAACATAAAACAGGAATGTTATTATACAGCATATCAAGTTTTAATTGATTGGAATGGAGATGTATTCCTTTGCCCACAGGATTGGCAAAGAAGAAATGCGATGGGAAATATTATGCAAAAAAAATTCTTTGATATTTGGAATGGAAAAATCCTAAGTAAATATAGAAATAAATTATTAAACGGTGATAGATCATTGAGTCCTTGCAATTCTTGTAATGCTGATGGAACTGTTTATGGTACTAACCATTATTTGGCTTGGAAAAAATTAATATAATTTTTATAAAATTATTATTTTTTTACCTGAACTAAATTTTTATTAATTGTCTGAAATATTTTATCACAAAATTGTAATGATGATGGTCTATGCGAAATAGAAATTAAAGTTAATTCAGGTATGTAATTTAAAATATTTTGAATAATTTTTTTTTCAGTCGCTAAATCAAGTGCGCTAGTAGCTTCATCTAAAATTAGAATTTTTGGACTTTTATAAATTGCCCTTGCAATACCAAGTCTTTGATTTTGTCCTCCAGAAAATCTTGATCCATTTTCGCCAACTAACTCGTCATGTTTATTTGGCAAACTATTTATTAGAGTATCCATATCAACAATTTCTAAAACTTTCTGAAATTTTTTAAATTTTTCCTTAGTTAAATCATCTGATAGACAAATATTAAATTTAACTGATTCGTCAAAAATTGATACGGTTTGGGGAACATATCCAATCATTTTTTGAATAGATGTATAATTTTTTTCATTACTTGGGTCATCTGTATAAACTTTTCCACTTGTAACATCTAAAAGTCCACACAGAATATTTATAAAAGTAGATTTACCAGAGCCAGTTTTTCCAATTATTCCTATTTTATCCCCTTTATTAATTTGAAAATTCAATCCTTTAAAAATAGTCTTCTGATTTGAATAAGCAAAATCTACATTTTCAAAATTAATTTTTTTAAAATTATTAAAATCAACTAGTGTTGGATTACTTTTTTGATGATTAACAGACAATTTTTTATAATCTTTTATTCCCTGGTAAATCACATCTATAACTACATGGTTATATCTTAAATTTTGAATTGATTTTACTATTTTAGAAACAGAGGGTAATAGTCTAATTGTGCAATAAAAAAATACTCCTAATAATACTAAAATTTCTGGCAGGGATTTATCTTGAAGAATTAAAAAATATACAATCAAAACTAAAACAAAAACTGCTAAAATTTCTAAAATTAATCTTGGCATTTGAGTTACTGTATCTTTCTTGATACCAACAAAGGCATTTTCTTCTGTATGGAATGAATAATTATTATAAAATATATCTGTTAAATTATTCATAATTAGTTCTCTAAAACTTCCAAAGCTTTGTTGAAGTTGTTTTAAGGCCTGAGATGAATGATGTTGTCTTTTGTTACCCCAAAACTTCAAGTTGTTAGAATTTTTTTTAAATAAAATTCCACCAATTATAGAAAACATTAGTATTACAATTAAAGAAGTTTGAAAATTATATAATATTAGAAAAATACTTATGAAACTAAAAATAATAATTTCTGAAATCAATTGAATTAAGGAAAAAACTACCCCCATTGAATAAAGATTACATTCACTCATAATATTTCTAATTAAATCTGAAGAATTATTTTGTACAAAAAAATTGAAATTTTTGTTTAAATATAATTTAAAAAATTTCTTTGAAGTTTTTGCAAATAAATTATGAGAAAAACTATTTTGAAGTTTTATAAGTGTTTTTGTTAAAAAAAACTTAATTAAATATATAAAAGCAAAAATACCTAATATAATTAACAAAAGTTTATTAGTATTACTCAAAATACTTTGAGGTATAAAATATAAAGTACTTTGCAGCTCATCTCCTGCAAATAAATGTAGTATCGGTATTATAAGACCAATACTAATTAATTCAGTAACACTACATATTAAAGTTAAGAAAAATATAAACGAGGCTTTGTGTATATCCTCTTTTTCAAGTGCAAATAAAATTTTTGATAGATAGCTTTTCAATTTAATCGATATTTAATTTATCTATATAGTAAAAGTTTTTTTACTTCTTTAGTTTTTAATAAATCTTTATTTAAATCACTTCTATATATAAATTTTTTTGGTAATTTTTTGTATTTATATTTAGAAAAAAAATTTTTTGAAGGTAAAATTAAATAATATTTTCCAACATCTATTGTTAATCGACTGTCGCTTTCCGATATTAATTCTTCATGTATCTTTTCACCAGGTCTTATACCTATTATTTTAATTTTAGGTTTTGGGTTTATTGATTTTATTAAATCAATAATCTTAAAACTTTTTAATTTTGGTACTATTATTTCAGACCCTTTCATATTTGATAGCGACCATTCTACAACTTCAACTGCTTGATCCATAAAAATATTAAATCTTGTCATTTCCATATCAGTTATAGTAAATTTTAATCCTTTTTCATTTTGTAAATAAAATAAAGGTATAATTGAACCCCTACTTGCAAATACATTTCCATACCTAACTACTGAAAATTTAGTTTCTATTTTACTTCCAACGATATTGTTTGCTGAACAAAATAATTTATCTGAGCATAATTTAGTAGCTCCATAAAGATTAATTGGTGAACAAGCTTTGTCAGTGGATAACGCTATAACTTTTTCTACACCACAATTTATTGAGGCCTCAATAACATTTTTTGCACCTAATATATTGGTGTTAATAAATTCAAATGGATTATATTCTGCGGTGTTAACTTGTTTCAAGGCAGCTGCATGTATTATGTAATCCACATCTCTAAATGCAAAATTCAATCGATCTTTGTCTCTAACATCGCCCAAAAAATATCTTAAAAACTTATATTTTTCTCGAGAAAATGTTAGCTGCATTTCATATTGTTTATATTCATCTCTGCTAAAGATAATTAATTTTTTAATATTTTTATATTTTTTTACGAGCATTGAAACAAAAGCTTTTCCAAAGCTCCCTGTTCCACCTGTAATTAGAATTTTTTTATTATTAAACATTTATTTAAAGAAGTTTTTTACTTTATTTGAAATATAAATTAAATCTTTTTTTTTTAGCAATGTATGTAATGGAAGGGTTACAATACTTTTATAAAATTTATCGGAGTTTTTATTAATACTAAACAACATGTTTTTTTTATATACCTTGTGTTTATAAAGTGGCTTATAATGAATTTGACATCCAATTTGATTTTTTTTTAAATATTTCATGAATTTTAACTTTTTTCGATTATTGAACGAATTTAACTTTATTACAAAAAGATGCCAAAAAATATTTGCATCGTAAAAATTTAAACATTCAAATTTTTCTGAAATATATTTAAAAGAACTTAGATAATACTTAACTATTAAATTTCTTTTTTTTTTGAAATAATTTATTTTTTTGATTTGATCTATACCTACCAGTGCACTTATTTCACTCATTCTAAAATTTAAAGATGGACTATCTAATTGATATGGGTCAGTTATATTGGTTTTGACCAATGAATGGCTTCGTAAATTTAAAATTCTTTGATACAAAGATTTATTATTTAGGGTTATAGCCCCACCTTCAAACGTAGTAATATTTTTTACTGGATGAAAAGAAAAGGTAGTCATCTCAGAAAATTTACAATCTCCTAAGTATGATTTTTTATTTTGTTTATAATTTAAACTTCCAAAACTATGACAGCCATCTTCAATAATTTTAATAGATTTTTTTTTACAAATTTTAGAGATTTTTTTTAAATCTATTATATTTCCTGCGTAATGCATAGGTAGAAATAGGTTAGGTTTTATTTTTTGTTTATCACACTTTAACAATACTTCTTTAAAGTTTTCAGTATCAACCATTCCAGTTTTAAAGTTTACATCACAAAAAATAAACTTAGCTTTTATTAAAGAAAGTATACTAGCAGAAGCAACGAAATTAATATTAGGTATTATTGCAACGATATTTTTTAATTTTAAGGAAAGAATTGCCATCATTAGCGCCGATGTTCCATTGTTACAAACAACGCTATACTTAGAGCCAACTAATTTTGAAATTTTTTTCTCTAAACTAATACAATATTTTCCATTTGTGACAATATTTAGTTTTATAATTTTTTTTATTATATCTTTTGGAGTATTAGTAAAATCTTGTAGGCCATAATAGTTTACTAGTGACTTCATATTGGTGATTAAATAAATAAATTATCTTTATTAAATTATAATACTCTAAATTATGTTTTAATAAAAGTTCTTAAAACAAATTATATTTTTACAGAATGAACATCTGCTTTTAAATTCTCTAAAAATTTATCTTTGTTTTTAATTAATTCAAATTTTTGACTTATACCCTCCACAGAAGAAAGTCTATTTACGATTTTCTTCTTTACTAAATAATTAAATAAAATTTTCTCATGGTAATTTTTACTTAGATATCCGGTTTCACTTAAAAATAATTGATTGCATATTTTTAAGAGGTCAAATTGTTTATGATGTTTTAGTCTATGCCAATCTAAGTTTAATATTTTTTCGTAGTCATTTTTATTTGACCATTGATTAGATAAATTAAACTTTTTGTCATAAAAATTACACACAGAATTTATAACTTTAAAATTATTAAGTAACAATTCTAAACCAACAGATCCATGGTGTGTGATTGCTATACACTTTTTGTTTAATCTAGACATGACATCATAGTTACTGACAGGAACGTTCAGAAAAGATATCCTCTTATTAAGTCTGTACTTTGATATAATTTTTTTAAATAAATATCTTTCATGAATGCAAAGTTTTGTATTTTTTAAATAAAAATTTGGGTGAGCTTTAACTAAAACGTTTTTATTTCTATTAACTAAGTTTTTAATTGTAAAATCTAGCCATTCATATGCATTGACAAAACCGTCATAACCCCAAATCAGTTGAGCATCTGTGAAGGAATGAGAATAAACTACATAATCAAATTGTCCAAAATTTTCAAATTTTTTATTTTTATATTTTGTATTAATCATCCAAGGATAAAATATTTTTTTACCCTTTAAAATTTGATTTTGTAATTTTTTTATTACTTTAATTTTTTTTTCTTCAATTTTTTTATTTTTTTTATATAACTTGAAACAATCTTGAATAGAAAAATTTTTATTTGATGGCCTTATTTCAATTAAATCTTTTGGATAATTATTTGCATACAAGACTTTTCTTTCATTTCTAAATATTTCAAATAATATTCCATTTAAATACATGCAATGATCTAAGTATACAGCTCCCACATTGTAATTTTTTATAAGATAACTAGCTGTTGAATAAAATCTAGATATTATGATAACATTTTTAATTAAATTGAAATAAAATATTCTATTAGAATCATACGAGCGGACATCTTTATAAATTACCGAAATTAAAAATCTCCCATAATTCACATTTCTAAATTTGAGCCTTACAATATCATTTTTAGATAAAACCCTTAAAAATAATATTTTTGTAATAAAATTGAGAAGAAATAAATAATCATATTTTTTCAAAATTTTAAAATGGATTATATTTTCTTTAATCTTTTTATTTTTAAAAAATTTTTTTGAAAAAATGTTTATTAAAAACTTATAAATATTATCATTTCTAGAAGTTAAAAAAATCATATTATATCTTAATTTTAAGAAAATAAATTTTAAATAATTAGTTATAAAACATCTTTTAATTATATAAATTTGAATTTAAAGAAAATTATATAAATTTGTTATTTGTTCGAAAACTGTATATAAACCGTCTAAATTTTAATTCCATATGAAATTGATAAAAATTTTGTTTTTGTTTTAAATATGACAAATAATATATGTTTAATTCCAGCTAGAGCTGGCAGTAAAAGAATAAAAAATAAAAATATTAAAACATTTTTAGGAAAAACCTTTTTACGAAGGGTGATTGAAACTGCAAAAAAAAGTAAAATTTTCGACAAAATATACGTTAGCACAGACTCTATTATAATAAAAAATTTAGCTGAAAAATATGGTGCAGAAGTCCCATATCTAAGATCACAAAAATTATCAAATGATCATGCAATTTTAAAATCTGTAATTGATGATTTTTTTAAAAAGATGATGTTAATGAAAAAAAAAGAAAATCTAAATATCTTTATGATATATCCGACTTCAATTTTTGTTAACAAAAAATTAATAGAAAAATGTAAAAAAATTTTAAAAAATACTGAATACGTTACAACAGTGAAAAAATTTCCTCACCCAATTCAGAGAGCCTTGAAATATCATAAAAATAAACTCAAGCCAATTAACCTTAAACATAAATTAATGAGAACGCAGGACCTAGAGGAACACTATTATAATACCGGCCAAATTGACTGCTTTAAATCGAAAGCTTGGATTAAAAAAAAAATGTTTCATAAAATGTTTTCTAAATTTATTATTTTAAATGAGTTTGAATCAGTAGATATCGATACACCCAATGATCTTAAAATGGCCTACAAATTATTTAAGATAAAAAAAAATTAAGTAAGTTTTAAAGTCATTATTATATTTTTTTTTTTATGAATAAAGTATCTTCGACATAAATATAATTTGCTAATGTTTCTTTGTTGGAAATTAACTCTTTTATCAAATCAGTTGGTTGGCAAATAATAGGTTTATCGTGAACATTCAGTGATGTATTCAATAAAGCCCCTATGCCAGTCAATTTTTTAAATTCTGAGATCAGAGAATAATAATGATAACAAGTTTTTTTGTTAACAATTTGAGGTCTAATAGTGTGATCATAAGGATGAATTGCTGCTTTGAGATGTTTTTTTCCTAATTGAGTCGTATCAAAACTCATCGTCATAAAATCACAATTAATTTTTTTTGAGTTTATAAAATATTTATTTTTATGACTATCTAAAACAGAGGGGGTAAATGGCATCCAAAAATCTCTTTTTTTAATAGCTGAATTAATTTTAAATACAGACTCAACATTTGATGGATCTGTTAAAATTGACCTATGCCCTAATGCTCTTTGTCCAAATTCCATTCTACCTTTACAAAAAAACACAATCTCCCCTTTAGATAAGTAATAACTTGTATGTTTAAATTTCTTATCCTTAATTTGTTTATAATTTTTTTTAATTATTGAATTATTTTTAAATTTAATCAGGTCATTTTTATCTATCGGTACACCCCAATATGCATTACTAGGAAATTTTGCGATTAAACTTGTTTTTTTAAAACCTTCTTTTTCAACCATAGCCGCAAATGCAGCTCCAATAGAAATACTTTCGTCTCCTGGACCTGGTGGCACATAAAGTTGATCAATAAATTTTTTTTCAAATAGATACTTGTTAGCTTTAACATTATTGGCTACACCTCCAGAAAAAACAAAATTTTTTACACTATATTTTTTTGAAATATTTTGAAACCACTCTGCAAGTCTAATTTCAACAAAATCTTGAATACCTCCTGAAATTCCATCAAATCTATAGTTGTTTAATTTTTTTTTGAAGTACGTGTAATAATCCTTCATCTTTTTACTTCTAGAAAAATTAATTCCTCGAAGTTTAAATGAATCTAAAAAAATTTTTCTAGGTCCAGATTTGTGGTATTCGCTCGCATAAGGTGCTAAACCCATTATTTTATATGAATGTTTCGCTGGGTTCATGCCCAAAAGTAAGGTTATTGACTCGTACATTGGGCCTATAAGACTTTTACTTTTATTTTTTATTGATCTAAAGTTTAAATTTTTTATTATATGAATACTATTATATCTGTTGTCACCTCCACCATCCATACTAACTAAGGCAATATTTTTTTTTTTTTTTAAATGATTAGAAAATACAAAATATCCATATAAGCTATGACAAAGATGATGATCATAAAAATTAATTTTATGCTCATCAATTTTAAGAAATTTCGAAATATATTTTTTTCTAAAATTTTGTAATTTAATTGAGTGATTGTTATTAGAAGTTGAGTTTAGTTCAAGTTTTACATTGCCCTTTAGTGGATAACTAAGTTTAACACTCGGCTTAAAATCTTTAAAAACATCTTTAAATTTTATCTTTTTTTTTTTATAGATTATATTGTAAAAAAGTTTTTCTTGTAGTTTTTTCCAATCTCCAATTTTAAAATCTGCTACTGTGTTCCATAAAAGAGCTCCGTTTAAAAATTTTGTCCCTACAGCAACAAAATCAATATCTTTTGAAGAATAACCGGTAAATTTGAAAATATTTTCAATAGATTTTCTTGGAAAGCTACTAATTTTTTTAACTCTCCTAAATCTCTCTTCTTCAATTGCGATTAAAAGCTTACCATCTTTGATCAAACAAGCTGATGCGTCATGAGTATCATTTATTCCAAGTATTATCATTGTTGACTCAGGTAACTTTATATTTTTTTAATATTTCAATTCCTTTTTTAAAGGAACTAAAGTCGACGATGTCATCTGTATCTAAAGAAATATTAAAACCCTCCTCAAGTCCTGACATTAATGTCATGTGAGCAATAGAGTCCCACTCGGGGATTTCATTATACTTCAATTTTTCATTAAATTTTTTTTTATCTATAGATAATGATGTGATGAAAATATCTATGTATTTATTCTTATTTTTCATTTATTATTTTAAATATTAGAAGCAATTGTCTCTATAATTTTTTCAGTAGATAGTCCATAGATATTTTTTAAATACTCATAGCTTCCTCCTGATGAGTAAAAGTCATTAATGCCTATTCTCTTTAAAATACAATTATGTTTCTCACTTGATAACACCTCTGCAACAGAGCTTCCTAACCCCCCAATCACATTATGTTCTTCGACAGTAACTATTAATTTATTTTTCTTGCTTATTTCAATAATTTTGTCTTTGTCAATTGGTTTGATTGTATGCATATTAATTACTGAACAATTGATATTTTTATTTTTTAAAATATTTGCTGCCTCTAGACAGTTGCCTAAAATATTTCCACAACCAATTATACTAACATCCTGGCCTGATAATAATTCTACAGATTTTCCAACTGTAAAGTTATAATCAGATTTATTAATTATTTTTGAGTTTGATCCGCCAGTTAGTCTTATATAAAAAGATCCTTTTAAATTAAAAACTTCATTTAAAACTTTATACAATTCAAGAGTATCAGATGGAGAAACAATTGTAATGTTTGGAATTGATCTTAAGACCCCTACTTCTTCTATACTGCAATGAGTAAAACCTAAATTTCCTAAAACTAATCCACTAGCAAGACCAACCATACACACTTTATGTTTCATATAACCTAAATTTACTTTTATTTGCTCACAACATCTCAAAGTTTGAAAAGGTGCAAATGTAGTTGAAATAACATCATATCCCTCACTTGCTAATCCAGTCGAAACTCCTATAAGATTTTGTTCAGCAATACCAACATCAATATATTTTTCCGGAAATTTATTTTTAAATCTATCTAAACCTGCAGAAGTAGAAACATCAGAGGTTGTTATTATCAGGTTTGGATTTTTATTTGCAAGTTCAATTGCAATAAGTCCAAATGTTGCTCTCATTCCCAGACTAGACCAAAGCTTTATGTTAGATTTTGAGATCATTTATGAACTATAATTCTTTATTAATATTTTTATAAATTGCTTTTGTAATTATTGAATGGTGCCAATTATTATCATTTTCAAATATTTTAATCCCTTTGCCTTTGATGGTATTAGCTATAATTGCCAGAGGTTTATTTTTATGAATTTTTTTTAAAGACTTATAAATTTGATTAATGTTATGACCATTTACTTCAATTGCTTCACAACCGAAACTTTTAAATTTTGATTTTAAATTTTTCAAGTCCATAATTTTCGAATTTTTTCCAGTTTGTTGAAAGTTATTCCTATCAACGATTATAATAATATTATCTAGCTTAAAATGGCTAGCACATAAAACTGACTCCCAAACTGATCCTTCATTACATTCTCCATCTCCTAATACAACAAATGTTTTATAACTTTTATTTTTCTTTTTTGCAGCCAAAGCAACGCCTACCCCAAGACCAAGTCCCATTCCTAAACTCCCAGTTGAAAATTCAACACCTGATATTTTGTTAATAATTGGGTGGCCTAAAAGATTACTGCCGTCTCCCTCAAAGGTTTCTAAATCTTTTTTTTTTAATATTTTTTTTTCAACAAGAGCAGAATATAAAGCTAAACAAGCGTGTCCTTTGCTTAAAATAAATCTGTCTCTATTGTCATCGATAATATTCTTCTTTTTAAATTGAAGTATGTCCGAATACAAAACAGCCATTATATCAGCACAAGATAGTGCCCCTCCAATATGTGCGCTCTTTGCCCCCGCTTTATATGCTGTAAAAATAATGTTTTTTCTTATATTTTTTGCAAAAGATTTTATTTTGTTTAACTTCACAAATATCCACCATCAACAACTATATTTTGACCATTTATATAAGAGGATTTTTCAGATGCTAAAAAAATTATTACATTTGCGATTTCATCAGTTCTTGCAATTCGTTTAAGGGGAATTTTTTCTACTTCAGTTTTAATAATATCTTCATTTGTATTTTCTAACATTAAATCAGTTTTAGTTAATCCTGGAGATATAGAGTTCACTCTGATATTATAATTAGAAAGTTCTTTAGATAAAGTTTTAGTGGTATTAATAATTGCCGCCTTAGTGCTTGAATAAGCAAATCTACCTTCATCCCCATTTAATCCTGAGGTAGAAGAAACAAATATAATATTGCCCTTTTTATTCTTTGCCATTCCTCTTGATATAATTTGAGTTAAATAAATTTGGGAAAAGAAGTTTATTTGAAATATTTCTTTAAGTTTTTTCTCGGATGTCATTTGAAATAAAGCGTTAAATAATATACCAGCATTATTTACTAGAATATGTATCTCCTTGGTGGTTTTATAAATTTCATTTATACAGCCAGAAATAGATTTAGTATCTAGCAAATCTAGATGAATGATTTGTATGTTTACTTTATATTTTTTTTTTAAATAATTGACATATTTTTTAAATTCTACATTTATGGTTCTTACACAAGCAAAAATTGAGGCACCATTTTTAGAGAACTCTTCTAGCGTGGCTCTCCCTATTCCTTTATTACAACCTGTAATAATAACATTTTTATTTTTTAAAGAACTTAAATACATCTGATTATAAATTATCTAATCAACAAAATCTTCTTTTGAAAAAATTTCTTCAGCATTCACAGGATTAAAAATTGTTTTTCCTGGTGTAGAATTAAATTTTTTAATAAAATTTAAATCTTCACCTGCTAAACATTTTTCACTGTAATTTCTAAAGTGCTTTATTCTGAAACCATAATCTGAAATTTCTTTTAAAGTATTCTTAAAAACATTTCCTATTTTTATATGAACATAAGGACAGGCTAAAACATCGCCTAATGCCGTAATATACATTCTGTTAACTGTAGTACACCCCATAATTTTTTCGAATTTTGGATCGAAAGGATTCCATAAGTTTCTATTTAAATTTTTATACTCTTTTCTTAATTGTCTGATATGTTCAATATCTTCGTCATCACAGACAACATCATGCACCTGGTTCCACATACCTGTTGGGCAAGCGACATTTACAAGAGTTCTATATCTTTTCTTTTTTGAATAATCTAACAATAATCTAAGATCCTCGCTTTTAGCATTATAATGACCAACAGTTACATTTAAATAAGGGTCCATTCCAGCCTCCTGTATATATTCAAGTGCTTGCATGGCTCTTCTCCAAGAATCTTTTCTACCTCTCATTTCATCATGAAATTCTGGATCCATGCTATCTAAGCTTACAGACATTCTACTTACACCATGCTTGCCTAGTTCTTTGATCATTTTTCTATCTACTTTAAAACCATTAGTGGTTACATATAAGTAAAATCTATCTGGTTTTATCGCATCCAGTGCTTCAAATAGTCGATCTGGTCTGAGTAATAGTTCTCCTCCTTGAAGGTCCCACTCTAAAAATCCTAATTCATCTGCTTCATCTGCTATTTCTTTTAATTTCGGAATTGGTAAAAAATCTTTTACATGGTCTCCTTTTGGTGAATTTGTAAAACAATACTTACATCTTAAATTACATGCATTATTAAAATTTAATTCAATTCCTCTATGGTAAGTACCTATTTTGCCATCATTTTTTCTTAAATGGTCATGGAATTTTTTAACTTTTTCAACTAATCGGGGCTTGTTAAACCAAAGAGATTTTACAGTCATTTATTTTTTTATACTCAAATTATATACACCGATAATAAGCATTATGAAATAATATTTTTATTATTTTTGATTTGGCCTGTTCGGATTTATGTTCAAAAAGTTGGGAAGAATTAGAGTAAAACTTGCTTTACATGCAATTTTCTTTTTTATATATCCCTGAGCCTCGAATTTATACAAACCTCTAGAACTGGATACCAATTTAGAAACAATTTTGAACTTATCTCCTGGGATTATTTTTTTAAAAAATTTGATATTATTTGAGTCAGCAAGATATAAAGTTTTACCGCTCATTTTGGGTAATGTAAAAATAATTAGAGACGACATTTGAACCAGGGCCTCTACTTGCAGCATTCCGGGCATATTAGGATCCCCTGGCCAATGTACTTTAAAAAACCATTCATTTTTTTTTAATATTTTAAATCCTTCGACTGATTTTCCTGGCACAATTTTAGTAGCATAATCAATTAAGAGATAAGGATCCCTATTTTTTTGAATTTTAATAATTTCTTTTTTACTTAATTTCATAAATTATCTAATATCAATTTCACGTGATAAGGTTTTAATAATGTCATATCCATCCCATATGAGATTAATATTTAAGGCTTGTCCAATTGGAACTACCCTATCAATTCCGTTGAAGTTATTCTTACTAAAAAAGGATTTTAAAAAATTTTTTGAAAACCCAAAATAAGTTATAGTTTGTAAACTTCTATTTGTGATATATTTTAAGTCTGTCAAATTATTCGTGTGCAATTCATAAAAATAACCCCACTTTGTTTTGCTAATAAAATTTTCTTTGTTAATTTTTTTTAAAGAAATAACATATAAAGATTTATTATACTTGCTAAAAGAAGATATGTTTTTTTTTGATAACGTATCTTCAACAAATTTTGAATAATTATCTACTGAAGAAATAAGTGGTGGATTATATTTTTTCACAACTAAATTATTTAATAAAGACCAGAATTTTTTCTTTGCTTTTAAAATTGTTTTTCCAGACCATAAAATTAAATGTGGGGAGGAGCAGGCATTTTGATCAGCCTCGTATGTGTCGTTATAAAATTTACTAATTAGTATATTAGAATTAAATTTATTTAATTTTAAAAACTTCTCTGAATTAATTAAACAAATTGAATACCTGTCAGAAAATGGAATATCAATATTTTTTACCTTTGTTGAAAATTTTTTCAGGTTTTTAACAGTTTCGTCTCCTCCCCAAATTAATCTTCCATCGCATATTTGAGAGAAATTTTTTGTAAGTTCATCATTTTGAGTATACTTTACTATCATTATCATATCCCTTAATTGGATAAATTTTTTTTTTTTTAAAACTACATTGATTGATTTACAAATTATTTTCATTTCTTGGAAATCATTGGATGGTACTTTTATAATATTAGAGTTTCCACCGAGTAATCCGAAAATTAATGAATAGGCAAAATTTGTTGGCATATTTGACGGTGTAATATGAAATAAATTACCCAATCCAAATCGTATTACTTTTGAGTCAAAATGATTATTTTTCAATTTCTCTATATTATTTTTTCTACAAAAGAATGAGAGTGCTTCAATATCAGAGTGTTTTTTTTTATTTATAATTTTAAGCGTCTTTGAAAGATCGTCTAAAAAAAATACAATAATTTGGCTAAATGGACTTAAAATCTTATTCAACTTCGCATTTTTTCCAACAAGATAGTTTATAGAATTTTTATTCATAAATTATACGTTGCTGCATCCTCTTATCTCAGCGCTTTTTAATCTTCCATGAATGATAAACCTTTTACCATCTCCATAACATCTGCATTTTTCATCATTTATTATTTCGCCTATGTCCTCTGTAAGTATACTATGGCCAGGATAACTAGTTGGCAACAAAGATAATAATTGAACCATGCCCTTTTCACCAGTTTCGCAAACTTTTAAATTTTCATCTCTGATAATAATATCTGAAAAGTTAGATGGTATAAAATACCCACATTTACACTCAAAAAATATCGACCCGATTTGCTCTACTAATCCATAGTAATTTATGACTCTTTGAATACCGAAATTTTTACTTAGTAATGAATTGAAATCATTATGATTTAATTTTTTATCTAATATTTTTTTCCATCCTCCTCCATGAATTAAAATAGAATTTTCAAATTTTTTTTTGTCAATTTTGTTTTTGTCAATTTTTTCTATAAGGTTCAGATATATATTAGATGTAAGTCCAAATATTATAAATCTATTTTTATTTTTTGATAAAAACTTATTAAGTTCTTGATAATTTATATTATTATTTTGATCTAACAAATAAACTATATCATTAGCAAAAATAGAAAATCCTCTTATTGCTGCAATGGTTGCATTGTAACTATTTTGATCAAAGTTGTTTTTTTTATCGATAATTATCATTGGTAATTTATTTTCAACAACTGTTTTAAAAAATATTTTTTTCAATACATTAATTTGGTTAAGCGCATTAGCTTTATCTAAATATATTTTAGAAAGTAAGTTAGATGTTGTGCCTGAAGAATGCAGTGTTTTATAAATATCTCTTTTATTTACACTTAATAAATCAAATTGTTTAAATGATCTTACTGGTAAAAATGGTAATTCATGAATTTGATAATCATTATTTGGTTTATATTTTAATGAATTTAAAAATTTTTTATAAAGATTTGATCTCTTGTAATGATAAACGGTAAGTTGATTTATATATCTTTGGAAACTAATTTTATTGTCATTTAATGAATATGCTTCCGATTTCATTATTTCATTCAAAAATTTCATTTGTAACTATATCTTATATTTGTAATTAAAAGTTAAATTGTTTTTCGACATTTTTTTTACTACAAAAACATTTTGATTAATTGAAGTAATTTTAGACAGGTATTGTAAATGTTTTTTTATCTTTGAAATTTCTTTAACATATATACAAATTTTATTTTGATCGATTTCTTTCATCATGGAATTTAATCCTTTTTTATGTAAAATATTTTCTAGTTCAGATAAATTAATTCTTAATCCGAAAATCTTTGCATACCTATTTTTTCTCCCCTCAACATAATAAAATTTGTCCTTATCCATATAAGCTATATCGCCTGTATATAATCTTCCATTATTTAGATCTGGTAGATTCAAATCTTTTAGTTTTTCTGCATACCCCATAAAAACATTTTTTCCTTCATAGACTAATTCACCCTTTTGAAAAGGTTTTATTATTTTTTTTCCTTTACTATCAATTAAGTGAAATTTCCCACCTGGAATTACTTTTCCAATACTGCCAATTCTTTTAAAACTATCATTCCAATTTAAATAGGACATTCTTGAAGTTGCTTCAGCAGCACCATACATTTGTATAAATTTTATTTTGTTCTTTTTATAATTTAATAATATTTTTTTTAATAATTTTTTATCCATTTTTCCTCCAGCTTGTGTGGAGTATTTCAATGTATTTGGTAATTTATTTTTGAATATTTTATCAATTATTGAATAATTATACGGCACACCAGCAAAATTATTTACTTTAAACTTTTTTAAAATTTGCCAAAAATTTTTTTCTATCATGCTTTTATTTGTCAAAACTACAGTTGCGCCTCTGATTAGGTGTGTATTTATTACTGAAAGTCCATAAACATATGATATTGGCAAAGAAGTGATTGTTGTATCACTTCCTTTTATTTTTAAATATTTAATTATTGCATCTATATTAGATTTTAGATTTTGATAAGACTGTCTAACAAGCTTTGGCGATCCTGTACTACCTGATGTAGACATTAACAACATTAAATCCTTGTTAATATTGTGATTAATATTTATCCTTTTTTGTAATAGTATATATGATTTAAAATTTAGTTTACTTTTGTAAAATTTATTTAACTCAAATATTTTTTTAGGGGTAAATATTAAATTTGGCTTATATAAGTTTATAAGTTTTTTTAAGAAAACTTGATTAATTCTATAATCAATCAAAAAAACTGCATAACCTTTATTTACAAATGAAATATAGCCTGTAATTGTCTCTAAATTATTTTGACCAAGTAAAAATACAAGGTTTTTGTTATTTGTTAGTATTTTTTCAAGTTTTGTTGAATAGCTTAATAACTGGTTGTATGAAATTTGTTCGCCATTTTCAATTATCAATGCTGTTTTTTTTTTAAATTTTTTTAATATTCCAAAAAAACATTTATTTTTTTCTAACATAATCTAACTTTAATCTTTCACCTACTTGAAGTTTTTTTTTAGATTTTTTGTTTAAAACAAATTTATAATATTTTGGATGCAAACCGAAATGAGGTCTTACTATTTTTATGTTTTGTTTAGTAATTAAGTCTCCTTTATTAATTAATCTTGATACATAAATAGATCTTCTACTACTAAAATTTTTTTTCGAACTTTTCGATATTTTAAGTTTTCCACTTCCCAAAGACTTTTCAGCTAACCTTATATTATCAACCATCTGTGAAAATTCTTTTTCATTTGTAGAAAAAAATGAGTCGATTGACTTATTATTTTTTATATTAAAATGTTTTTCAATTAATTTTGCCCCTCTTGCAACTGCAGAAACTGAAGCTATAAATCCTATAGTATGATCCGACAAGCCAGGAATTATATTATATTTCTTTTGTAATGTATTTATAGATTTAATATTTTGTTCGTCTGTTGGAGCTGGATATGAAGATACACATTGAAGTAAAATTATTTTTTTGTTACCCGTTTTTTTAATTGTTTTAATAGCTAGATCTATATCAGAAACATTTGCTAAACCTAACGAAAGAATTATAGGTTTTTTTGTCTTGGCAGCTCTTTCAATCAACGGAATATGTGTTATCTCTGGAGAAGCGATTTTATATGCTGGGCAATTTAATTCTTCTAAAAAGTCAATAGTCTCAACATCAAAAGGACTTGAAAAGACTTCTATTTTTTGAGATCTGCAATAATTAAATATTTTTTTTGTTAAATTATTTGTAGTTTCGGCTTTTTTATAAAGGTTCCATAAATATTTGTTTTTACCCCAAGGATTTTCTTTTTTAATCAAAAAATCTTTTTTTTTTGATTTAATTGTAAGTATTTCCGCAGTATATGTCTGAATTTTAATTAAATCAGCACCATTATTTTTGGCTGATCTAATAATTTTTTTAATTAAATGAAAATTATTGTTATGATTTGCAGAAATTTCAGCAACAACAATACACTTGTTATTTCGTCCAATTAATTTTTTACCGATTTTAAAATTATACTGTTCATTCATTTTTAAATCTTTTTGTAATAAATATTAAAGCTTTTATCGATATTAAGTAATTTTTTTATTTGTTTATAAAAAGGATTAGTTTTAAAGATTTGCATATAACCAAAATATTTCCAGTGTTTTAATAAAACAACATTTTTTTTATCTATTGAAATAAAGCAATATCTATTTTTAAGTTTATTTAAATATATATTTTGAATTTTTATAGCTTTCAAAAGATCAAATAAATTAGTTTCTGGCTTACAACTAATTAACCCCGAATAAACTATATGTTTGTTTTTATATCTTAAATGATCACTTGTAGAAATAAATATAGGTTTATCGTTTTTAAAAATTAAAAACGATTTTCTGAATTTTTGTTTTGTAAACCACCATATAAAATGATCTATTTTTTTAATTTTTTTTTTGCTTGAAGAATAAATTCTATTTATATCTAAATTTTTATAAAATAAATATTTATTTATAATAGTGTTATCAATATCCTTTGTACTATAATCACTCACTTAAAAATATTTTCTAAAGTTTTTTTTAACATTTTCTTTTTTAATACTGTTATTAACCATCATATTTTTAATCATACTTATTTCTTTCATCATAAGTAAAACTAGATTAACTATTTTACCTGTTTGAATAAGATCATTTTTTTTTAACATAAAATAATGACCTAATTTCTCATAATCAAAATCTTGTAGATTTTGATTGAAATTCATTTGAAACAGTAAAGTCGGCAATTTTAAGGCTGATGACTCAAATGCTGACACTCCAGCTGAAGATACAAATAATTTTGTTCCCCTCAAATAATTAAGAATATTAGTTGGCTTTGAGATTATCTTTATATTTTTAATAAAATTAAATCTTTTAAAAACTTTTCTATGATTTTTAGCATATGGACCTACAATTAATATAATCTTAAAATTTTTTTTAATTTTGACTAATCCATTTATAATCTTTTCATAAACTAAAATATTTCCAGATCCACCATTATAAAAAACTATATCAGATCTAATTGATTTCTTTCCAGACTTTAAATTGAACAAAGCATATTTTGTTCCTAATAAGAATTGACATTTTTTTTTGTTATTCTTTTTAATTATATTAATTAGATCACACTTGGGATTATCAAAATGAGGGTTATGATTAATATAGTAATCTGCAAAATGTTTTTTATCTGGAAAATCATCAATAATGACCAATTTATTACAATTTTTTCTTATATATTTCTCCCATTTAAAACCAAATCTATAACTATCCTTAACAATAGTAAGAGTACTTTTTTTTTCTTTTATTATGCTTAAAAAATTTTTTGCATCATTAATTTCATTTTTATATTTTTTTTTGTCATATAGGCAAATAAAATTTTTTTTTTCTTTTTGAGAAAAATTATTATTTTTTAAATTATCAACAACGATTTTATATTCTTTGATATTTAAATAATCTATAAGAGATAATACTCTACTATAATGTCCCATCCCATATTGGGAGCCTAAGTCAATTCTAAAATAAAACATTTTAAACTCTCAAAAAATTTAGTGAGAAAAGCATGTCTACATTAAACTTATTAGGATTTCTTCTATACATAATTGTAGAACCAGATAATGAGGTATTCCAAGGAAATTTCTTATTTAAAAGTGATTTAAATAATTCGTATTCTAAATGACATTCAAGTTTATATATATTTGGTGAACTATTTGTATAATTTTTCAAATTATAAGTTTTTAAAAATTTAGATTTTTTTTTATCTATTAAATATTTTTCATTTATTTGATAATTTTTGTATATTTTAAAATTTATATTCCATTTCGTATTAATTTTATTTTTTTTACCCAAAATTTTAAAGTAATTTTGTTTTGCATTATAAAAAGTTCTATCTAACATTGGCAGGTCTACTTTTTTTTCATTTATTTCATAATAATATTTCAATTTTTTTATTTGATTTAAAAATTTTTTATGAAAAACTGAAGTAATTATTTTGGGTTTTTTACTCAAATAAAAGTTATCTTTATTTAATAAGATTGATCCACCTCCAATCAGATCATAAACTTTAGTATTTAATTTAGATAATTTTTTTTGAATTTGTTGAGAGGTGGGTTGGGCTATAAATTTATTCAACTTATAAAACTTACCATAAATTGCATATGTACCCCCTGCAGGAAAAAATACCTTGGGTTTTAGAAATTTTATATATGAATATATTTCTTCTAAACTTTCATTAATTATTCTTTTTTGTTCTTTGCCCCTATTAACATTCATAAAACATTGAGGAAACTCGCTTGCTGCCCCCAAAGCATAACAAAAAACATCTACATTTCTTTTAAAATTTGAAGTTATAAATTTTTTTATTTTTTTTAATACATTTAAATTCATCGGAGTATCCACATTATTAAAGAAGATTGTTTTGTCCTTATTTGATTGAATTATAATCGAAGTATCAAGATCATAATTAATATTGTCAGGTAAATCACTGGAGTTACTAATAATCTGGGGAACTATAGCTACAGAAAAATCTTTATTAATTTTAGTTTTTTGAATGAGTCTAGCTCAATTACTTTATTTGTACAAAATTGATGTATTCTTTTTTTTAAAATATTATTTTCAAATTTCTTTATTATGAAAATAGTATTTGAGTTAACAATATTTTTTAAAGTTTTAAAGTCTAAATGATCACAATGAAGGTGGCTAATATATATAAAATTTGTTTTAAATTTTTTAATTTTAATATCAGAGATATTTTTGATTGGATATGAGTACCATCCGTTATCATTAGTTTTTCCAACCCAGGGGTCACATATAATTATTGAATTGTCTCCCTCTACACTTATAAAAGAATTTGTATAATGATTAATTTTAAACATTTTTTAATTATTTATTAATACAAAAGTTTAAATAAAAAATTGTATTTATTGTCTCGTATTAAATGTGTATTTTTCATAACTTATTCACTTGTTTCGAATATCTTTTAAAGGTATATGGTATACATTGCAAAACTTAACAATTAATTAATCAAATGTCTGAAAATAAGAAAAAGCATATATGCTACATTGCTTTATCTGACAATATATTATCTAAATCAAATATAAAATTAATCAAAAATTCATCAAAATATGGAAAAGTAGTTATTGGTTTAATGTCCGACAAGGCTATTTCAGAATATAAAACTGCCCCTCTTTTAAACTTCAATCAAAGAAAGCTAATCGCGGAAAACTTAAAAAATGTTTACAAAGTAGTAGAACAAACATCTAGAGATTATACTGAAAATTTAATTAAGTTAAAACCTAAGTATGTAGTTCATAAGAAAAATTTTTGGCACAAAGGACTTCAAAAAAGAACAAGAGAAAATGTTATTAAAATTATTAAAAAATGGTCAGGTAAACTTCTAGAGTTTACCACTACTGAGGAAAAGGAAGATAAATTTTTCGAACTAAACCCAACTTTAAGAAGAAATAAATTAATAAGATTAATAAAATCTAAAAAAATTGTTAGATTTTTAGAAGCCCACAATTCTTTATCTGCACTTATCATTGAAAAATTAAAGTTAAATGTAAAAAATATTTCTGAAGAATTTGATGGTATTTGGTGTTCCAGTTTGGCAGATTCAGCAACTAGAGCCAAACCTGATAATCAATCAGTTGACTTAAACACCAGAATTAATTCTTTAAACGATATTTTAGAAACCACTAGTAAGCCCATAATGTTCGATGCGGACAATGGTGGTACAGATGAACAGCTGCCTTACACAATAAAAAATCTTGAAAGAATGGGCGTATCAGCAATAGTTATGGAGGACAAGATAGGTGTTAAAAAGAATTCTTTATTTAGCGATCAGGCTGGCGCAAAACAAGATTCAGTTAAAAATTTTTGTAATAAGTTAAAACTTGCATCACTATCTAGAATTACAAATGATCTATTAATTGTTGCAAGAATAGAAAGTTTTATATTAAATAAAGGATTAGCAGATGCTTTGAAAAGAGCTGAGGCTTACTCTAAATCTGGTGCAGATTTAATTCTGATACATTCGAAAGCAAAAACTTCAAATGAAATATTTAAATTTGCACAAAAATTTAAAAAAAGTAAATATTATAAACCATTAGTTTGCGTACCAAGCACTTACTCTAATACCCATGAGGATGATCTAATAAAGCACGGTTTTAAAGTAGTCATATATGCTAACCAGTTATTGAGAAGTGTTTATCCTGCAATGTTAATTACTGCAAAAAGTATTTTAAAAAATAAAAAAAGTAAAAATATTGAAAATAAGATTTCATCAATAAAAGAAATTATAAATCTTATTGAAAAATGATTGAAGCAAAAAATCTAATATTAAAACTAGAAAAAAATAACATCAACTTTTTTTGTGGTGTTCCAGATAGCATATTGAAAAATTTTACTAATTATCTGGAAAATTATAAAAAAAAAAAACATTTAATATGTGCTAACGAAGGTGGGGCTGTTGGTCTTGCAATAGGAAATTATTTATCCTCAAAAAAAATTACCTGTGTGTATATGCAAAATTCAGGTCTGGGAAACTCTGTGAATCCTTTAGTTTCAGTAGCACATAAGAAAATTTATTCTATACCAATGTTATTATTAATCGGTTGGAGAGGTGCGCCTAAATTAAATGACGAAGCACAGCATAAAAAACAAGGGCTTATAACAAAAGAAATGTTAAAATTAATGGATATTAAATTTTTAGAATTAAGAAATAAAATTGATTTAAAGAAAATTCCTCACTTGATTGATTATGGGGTAAAAAACAAAACTCCAGTTGCAATTATCGTAAAAAAAAATGTAATAACTGGACGTAATATCCAAAAAAAAATTAAAAAAGTTAATGTTGATAGAAGTGTTTTTATTAACGAGTTGTTAAAATTAAGTGACAATAAATGTAAAATTGTCTCTTCCACAGGATATATTTCGAGAGATTTATTTAGATTGTCTAATAATAATTTTTTAAAGAGAAAAAACTTTTATATGATAGGAGGAATGGGTCACGCCCAAATGGTAGCTTACGGTGTCGCAAATTTTTCAAAAAATAAAATAATTTGTCTTGATGGTGACGGATCAATTATAATGCATTTAGGCTCTTCACCAATATTTGCAGGTTATAATAAAAATAACCTAAAATATATTCTTTTAAATAATGAATCACATGAGTCTGTGGGTGGACAATTCTGTATTTCCAAAAGTATAAATTTCAAAAAACTTTCAAGAAGTTTGGGTTTCAAAAGGTATTTTTTATTAAAAAGGGATAAAAATATAAATAATATTTTGAATAAATTTTTAAAATCCAAATTAAATTCTTTTTTAGAGGTAAAAATAAATTCTGATAATCTTGAGAGTTTACCTAGAATTAGAGATGTTTTGAAAGTTAAAGATAATTTTATGAGTATAAAAAAATGAAAAATTTAATTAATCATATTAGAAATAAAAATAAGAAAATATTATTTACTCCAGGTCCATCAAGCCTATCTTATGAAAATTTACTTGGTCTCGCTCCAGGCTTTGGAAGAGGAGACAAAGAATATCTTAAAGTTGAGAATAGAGTTATGAATAAACTTAAAAAAATGAGTAAGAAAAAATATATTGCTAGGATGCAGGGGTCTGGAAGTTTTGCAATAGAAGTAATGATTGCAAATTTTTTAAATGGAAATGTCCTTATTTTAAATTCAGGATATTATTCAGAGAGATTAATTAATATTTCAAAACATTATAAGCAAGTTAACAAAAATATAAAAAAAATAAAAATTATCGATTGGAAAAATTACGATAAAATAAATAAAAAATACGATTGGATTCTATTTTGTTATACTGAAACTAGTAAAGCAATTAAATTACCAATTAAAGAAATTTATAATATCTCTAGAAAGTTTAAGTCTAAATTAATGGTAGATGCAACTGCATCGTTTGGGTTAGAAAAATATCATGAATATGCAAGTGTATTTAGTTACAGCTCTTGTAAAGGTTTATTTGGTTTAACTGGAGCGTGTTTTATATCTTACGACAAGGCTCCAGAAAATAAAATAAGCTCATTTAATATTGATATAAATACACATTTAAATAAAAAGATGACAGGACCTTATCATGCAATTTATTCACTAGATTTAATTTTAAAAAATTATTCTGATTTTAAACATAGCGTAATTGTAAATAAAAAAAAATTTATGGAAATTTCAAAGGAATATTTAAGTGTAAAAAGTAAATTTCAACCGATGTTATGTACGCAAATTGATAAAAAGATAATACCAAAAAACAAAAATGTTGTTTTATACAAACCTAGATCAGAAATAAAAGGTAGTATAATTTGTCACTTAGGAGAAGTGCACCTTAAGAAAAGCTCTAAAGCAAAAATATTTAAAAACATTAAATTTTAAATGAAAAGAATCTTGTTAGACATGTCGGCTACACTTATACATCATGGACATATAAGACTTATTAAAAAGGCTAAAAAATACGGAAAAGTAATAATTGGATTAACTAAAGATAGAGAGATCAAAAAATATAAAGGCTATTTACCAGAATTGAAATTTAATGAAAGAAAAGAAATACTAGAAAATATTCAAGGTGTTACGAAAGTTATTCCAGCAAATTTTTATATTAATGAAAGATATTTAAAAAAAAATAAAATAAATTTTTTACTTCATGGAAATGACAATTTTAATAAAATCGAAAAAAAAAAAATGATTATATTTAAAAGAACTAAAGGAATTAGTTCTACAACTATAAGAAAAAGAGCAGCAAAAAACTTAAAATTAATAAAGTAAAATTTAGATTGAAAATTAATAGAAACTACGGTTTAGTATTTTGGATTGAGGGTTTTTCAGGCTCTGGAAAATCAACAATTGCAGAATTAATCAAAAAAAGAATTGAAAAAAAATACGGCAAAACTATTGTTTTAAGTGGCGATGATTTAAGGAAGATTTTAAATTTTCACAGGTACAGCAAGAAAGACAGGATTAAATTATCTTATAAAACAAGTGAATTCATTCTTTTTTTAATTAAAAATAAAATTAATGTTATCTATACAGTTGTTGGTCTAAATCATCGAGTTAGAGAAATATATAAGTCTAAGTTAAAAAATTTTTTTGTAACGCTAATAAAAGCAGACATAATGAAAATAAAAAAACTTGGGAAAAAGAACACATATACAAGAAAAAAAAATATTGTAGGAATAGATATTAAAGCTGAATACCCCCGTAACCCTAATTTTATTATACAAAACGACATGAAAATAACCCCATATAAACTAGCAAGTAAATATTATATAGATATTTCAAAAAAGATTAAAAAATAAACATAATGAATAAAAAAGCTAGAGTACTACTAATTACACCAAATCTAAAAGGAATAGCTGATGGTGTTAACAGAATTCAGCCATCGCTGAGTTTGATGTTAATTGCTCCAATTTTAGAAAAGAACGGCCATAAAGTTAAAATTTATGATGCAGCTTTAGTTAAACAGACTTAGTATTCTATTAATGAATGAAAAAAATTAATAAAGATAAAATTAAACAAATTATTGCTAAATCAATTGAAACAAATTTAAAACATCTTAATGATAGGTCAACAAGTAAAGATTTTGCTAAATGGGATAGCTTAGCAAACGTTAAAATTATGCTCCAAATAGAAAAAAAATTCAAAGTAAAAATAAAATCTCAAGATACATCAAAATTAAATAAAGTTTCATCAATTTATAAATTGATTGAGCCATAAATTAAACTTAAGAATTTAAATGAAAAAATTTGAGAGATATTGGTTAAATCAATCAAAAATTTTAAAATGGCACAATAAACCAAAAAAAATATTTAGAAAAAAAGACAATAATAAAAGTGAATGGTTTACTGATGGAAAATTAAATTTGTACGAAAACTGTATTGAGCGTCATTTAAATGACAAAACCCGTTTTAAAACAGCAATAATATTAATAGATGAAAATAAAAATATAAAAAAATATTCTTATATTAAAATTCACCAAATGGTAAATAATTTTTGTGAATACTTAATATCAAATAAAATTAAAGTAAGCTCAGCAATAATTCATTCATCTGCATCTTTAGTCTCTGCAATATCAATGCTCGCCCTCTCAAAACTTGCAATACATTTTTCTGTAATATTTGAAGATTTGCAAATTGAGGCAATCAACTCAAGAATTAAAATACTTAAGCCTAATCTTGTTATAACAAGAGGTAATCTATCTTGTGTGAAAGGCATCCAAACAAGTTTAAAAAATAATAAGATTAAAAATTTTCTTGTGATTTCTTCAAGACGAAATCTATCTAATCAGAAGAGTAAAAACTTTAGTTTTTATAATTTTCAAAAAAATTTGAATTTAAAATATATAAAATCAAAAATAATTAGTGCCCCAACTCCCTTATTTACCCTTTTTACATCTGGATCTACTGGTGAGCCTAAAGGCATTACACATTCTACAGGGGGATATTTGGTGTATTCAATTTATACTTCCAAAAAACAATTTGGAATGAGTAAAAAATCAGTTGTTTTGACTGCTTCTGATGCAGGGTGGATAAATGGCCATACATATTCTTTTTTCTCTCCGTTGGCGTTAGGAGCTACAACTATTTTATTAGAGAAGCCGACAATTATAATCGATTACAAATTTCTAAAAAAAATAATTAATAAATTTTCTATTTCAATATTATATTTACCTGTAACTCTAATAAGAATTTTAAAAAGTATAATCCCAGAAAACGAAAGGTTTAAAAAAAATAAATTAATATCTATTGGTTCAATGGGGGAACCATTAGCATCTTCAGTAGCAAAATGGTATTCAAATTATTTTTTTAACAAAGACAAACCGATCGTTAATACATATTTTCAAACTGAAACAGGTGGAATTATCTGCTCCCCAAAATACTCTGGTAAAGAAACTTTATATGGTACAGTAGGCAAACCATTAAATAAATTTATTAAAATAAATTTACCCAAAAATAAAAAAAAATTTTTATTAGAAATAAACTCTAAATGGCCTGGATGTATGATTAATGTAGCAAACGGAAAAAAATTTTGGAATAAATATTGGGTAAATAAAAAATTTCAACTATTTGATATCGCCTCATTAGACAGAAAAAATAATATAGTGATTAATGGAAGATCCGATGATGTTATAAATATTAGGGGCCATAGAATTGGTTCAGAAGAAATAGAGTCGATCCTTCTAAAAGCTAACGAAGTTGTTGAGGCTGCAGCAATTTCTATTATGGATGAACTTGAGGGATCTAGATTAATTTATTTTATTAAATCTAAAGATAGTGCTGACAAAACAAAAATAAGTAAAATAGTAAATGAAAGCATTTTAAAGTATTTTGGATCCTATGCTTTACCCAAAAATATTATTTTTGTACGTGATTTACCAAAAACCAAAAGTGGCAAGATTTTAAGAAGAATTCTAAGATTGATTTATGAAAACCCAAATATAAAAAATATAAATAATGTATCAACTATAAATAAAAGAGAAACTATTGAAAATTTAAAACTCGAAATTTTAAGTCAATTAAGAAATTAAATAATAAAAAATTTTATCTATCTACCTTTAAAATTTTAAAAATTTTTTTAGAAGGTATTTTTTTTATAATATTATTTGGTGACTGACCAAAAACCATTGAATTACTTGGTACATCTTTATCAATTATGAAGCTATTTGCTGAAAAGATTACATTGTCACCTATTTTGCAATCTCCTAATATAGTTGAGCTAATAGACATATAAACATTTCTTCCAATTTTTGGATAAACACCTTTATTGCCTCCAACTGTACAGTTGGCAGAAAACGAAAAATAATCTCTAATATTTGCTTTTCCAATTACAGTCCCCACGGGATGATCTAATACAAAAACTTTTGGCATCTTTACCTCATAAAACAAATCTATACCATTGAGAGTTTTATTTAGATAATAAACTTTATCTGCTAATGTTTTATAAGATTTACTATTATTTTTTTTAATCTTGATTATAGAATTTGATAAATAGTATAAAAAAATACAATATTGCCCGGAGTGGAATGGATTAAAAAAGGTTTTTTGATTCTTTTTATAATATTTAATTTTACTTTTGGAAAAACAAAACTCCGATCTATTCAACGATTTTTGAAAGGCTTTACTAAGAATTTTTTTTTCTAAAGTTGATAAGCTAAATAAATTATTTATTTGGCCACATAAAATTTCAAAGATTTTATTTTTATTAATATGAAATATCATTTATTTTAAAATTAAAATTTTTTTCAGTGCATAAATCAAGCCAATCGAGCTATTAGTACTGGTCAGCTGCACGCATTACTGCGCTTCCACATCCAGCCTATCAACGTGGTGGTCTACCACGGCTCTATAGGAAGAACTAGTTTTGAGGTGAGTTTCCCGCTTAGATGCTTTCAGCAGTTATCTCGTCCATACTTAGCTACCCGGCACTGCAGCTGGCGCTACAACCGGTCCACCAGTGGTATGTTCAACCCGGTCCTCTCGTACTAGGGTCAACTCCTCTCAATTCTTCTACACGCATAGCAGATAGGGACCGAACTGTCTCACGACGTTCTGAACCCAGCTCACGTACCACTTTAATTGGCGAACAGCCAAACCCTTGGGACCTGCTCCAGCCCCAGGATGTGATGAGCCGACATCGAGGTGCCAAACACTGCCGTCGATATGAGCTCTTGGGCAGTATCAGCCTGTTATCCCCGGCGTACCTTTTATCCGTTGAGCGATGGCCCTTCCACTCAGAACCACCGGATCACTATGACCGACTTTCGTCTCTGCTCGACTTGTCAGTCTCACAGTCAGGCAAGCTTATGCCATTGCACTCTACGAACGATTTCTGACCGTTCTGAGCTTACCTTCGCACGCCTCCGTTACTATTTGGGAGGCGACCGCCCCAGTCAAACTACCCACCATACAATGTCTTGATGCCGGATAACGGCTATCAGTTAGATATCAAGAAAAACAAAAGAGGTATTTCACTGGTGACTCCACAAAAGCTGACGCTCTCGCTTCAATGTCTCCCTCCTATGCTAAATATGTTTTTCCTAACACCAATGTAAAGTTGCAGTAAAGGTGCACGGGGTCTTTCCGTCTAACTACGCGAACTCCGCATCTTCACGGAGAATTCAATTTCACTGAGTTGATGTTGGAGACAGCGGAGAAATCGTTACGCCATTCATGCAGGTCGGAACTTACCCGACAAGGAATTTCGCTACCTTAGGACCGTTATAGTTACGGCCGCCGTTTACTGGGGCTTCAGAAATGAGCTTGCACCCATCGCATTAACCTTCCAGCACCGGGCAGGCGTCAGACCCTATACATCCACTTACGTGTTAGCAGAGCCCTGTGTTTTTGATAAACAGTCGCTTCTCCCTGGCTTGTGCCACCCATTCATAGTTGCCTACGAAAAGGTCTTCCTTATTCCGAAGTTACGGAAGCATTTTGCCGAGTTCCTTCAACATCATTCTCTCAAGCGCCTAAATATACTCTATTAATCCACCTGTGTCGGTTTAGGGTACGGTCTTATGATGGAGCTATTTCTTGGAACCTTTTCGCGGCAAGTTCAATCCATTAAGAACTCACAACTTACAAGATCCGTCACTACCATCTGGTTAAGGAATATTAACCTTATTTCCATCGACTACGGCTTTCGCCCTCGCCTTAGGTGCCGACTAACTCTGCGCGGATTAACCTTGCGCAGAAACCCTTGGATTTTCGGCGAAGAAGTTTTTCACTTCTTTTATCGTTACTTATGTCAGCATTCGCACTTCTGATACCTCCAGAATCCCTCACGGGTATTCCTTCACAGGCTTACAGAACGTTCCGCTACCAGTTGTAATTTTCGAAAAAATTACAAATCCACAGATTCGGTATATGATTTTAGCCCCGTTACATCTTCGGCGCAGAAACTCTATTAGACCGGTGAGCTGTTACGCTATCTTTAAAGGATGGCTGCTTCTAAGCCAACCTCCCGGCTGTTAAGGAATTTCCACATCCTTTCACACTTAATCATAATTTTGGGACCTTATCTGGTGGTCTGGGCTCTTTCCCTCTCGACCATGGACCTTAGCACCCACAGTCTGTCTGCTGAAGAACAATGTTTAGCATTCGGAGTTTTATTAGGTTTGGTAAGAATCTCTTCCCCCTAGCCCATTTAGTGCTCTACCTCTAAACATCTATTTATTCAACGCACTACCTAAATAGTTTTCGCGGAAAACCAGCTATCTACGAATTTGGTTGGCCTTTCACCCCTTACCACAAGTCATCCAAAGACTTTTCAACGTCAACTGGTTCGGTCCTCCGGCAAGTGTTACCTTGCTTTCAACCTGCTCATGGTAAGCTCATTCGTTTTCGGGTCTAATTCATTAAACTAATCGCCCTATTAAGACTTGCTTTCGCTGCGCCTACACCTAGATGGCTTAAGCTTGCTTAATAAATTAAGTCACTGACCCATTATACAAAAGGTACGCCGTCACTCTAAAAAGAGCTTCGACTGATTGTAGGCATGCGGTTTCAGGTTCTATTTCACTCCCCTAATAGGGGTTCTTTTCACCTTTCCCTCACGGTACTAGTTCACTATCGGTCACTGAAGAGTATTTAGGCTTAGAGGGTGGTCCCCCTGTATTCGAGCAGGATTTCACGTGTCCCGCTTTACTCAAGAATTTTATTAAACATTACTCATACGGGACTATCACCCTCTATGGTTAGCATTTCCAAACTATTCAAATTTTTTTAATAAAACTACTGGCCTAGTCCGCGTTCGCTCGCCACTACTAACGGAATCTCAATTGATTTCTTTTCCTCTGGTTACTTAGATGTTTCAGTTCTCCAGGTTGTCTCTTTAAACCTATGTATTCAGTTTAAAGTACCACATAAAGTGGTGGGTTTCCCCATTCGGAAATTTTCGGATCAAAACTTACATACAGCTCCCCGAAACTTATCGCAGTATATCACGTCCTTCATCGGCTTTCAGTGCCAAGGCATCCGCCACACGCCCTTAAACGCTTGATTTATGCACAGAAAAAAATTCTGTGTTGAATCAAATTTTTATTTTGAACATTAGCTAATAACGTTGCTAATGTTCGGATATAGATATTGATATTAATTATTTAATATATTTACAAATTTTTATAACTAAGTGTTTCTGGTGGAGGATAGCGGGATCGAACCGCTGACCTCCTGAATGCAAATCAGGCGCTCTCCCAGCTGAGCTAATCCCCCAGGATCTTAAATTTGGTGGGCCGAGAAAGACTCGAACTTTCGACCCCACCCTTATCAAGGGTGTGCTCTAACCAACTGAGCTACCGGCCCCCATGCAAGAGAAACACTGTTTAAGAAGAGAAATGAGGACGGTCAACATTAACCGTGTATATTATTTAGAACAAAAAATTAATTTTGTTCATCCTTAGAAAGGAGGTAATCCAGCCGCAGGTTCCCCTACGGCTACCTTGTTACGACTTCACCCCAGTCGCTGACTATACCGTGGTCAAGGGTTTAAAACCTTGCCTTAAGGTAGAACCAACTCCCATGGTGTGACGGGCGGTGTGTACAAGACCCGGGAACGCATTCACCGTGGCACGCTGATCCACGATTACTAGTAATTCCAGCTTCATGCACTCGAGTTGCAGAGTGCAATCCGAACTGAGGTATTTTTTAAGGATTTGCTTAACGTCGCCGTTTTGCTTCCTGTTGTAAATACCATTGTAGCACGTGTGTAGCCCAACACGTAAGGGCCATGAGGACTTGACGTCATCCCCACCTTCCTCCAGCTTATCACTGGCAGTTCTTTCAGAGTGCCCAACTTAATGATGGCAACTAAAAGTGAGGGTTGCGCTCGTTGCGGGACTTAACCCAACATCTCACGACACGAGCTGACGACAGCCATGCAGCACCTGTGTTTCGTCCGGCCGAACCGAAAACTTTAATCTCTTAAAGTCGCGACGAACATGTCAAGTGTTGGTAAGGTTCTGCGCGTATCTTCGAATTAAACCACATGCTCCACTACTTGTGCGGGTCCCCGTCAATTCATTTGAGTTTTAACCTTGCGGTCGTACTCCCCAGGCGGTGTGTTTATCGCTTTCGCTGCGACACTGAAAATAAATTTCCAACGTCTAACACACATCGTTTACGGCATGGACTACGAGGGTATCTAATCCTCTTCGCTACCCATGCTTTCGTTCCTCAGTGTCAGTAATGATCCAGAAAGCTGCCTTCGCAATTGGTATTCTTTCTAATATCTACGAATTTCACCTCTACACTAGAAATTCTGCTTTCCTCTATCAAACTCTAGCTGAAAAGTTTTGATGGCAGTTCCAGAGTTAAGCTCTGGGATTTCACCACCAACTTTTTCAACCACCTACGAACTCTTTAAGCCCAGTAATTCCGAACTACGCTAGGTCCCTTCGTATTACCGCGGCTGCTGGCACGAAGTTAGCCGGACCTTCTTATTCGGGTACAGTCATTTTCTTCCCCGACGAAAGAGCTTTACAACCCAAAGGCCTTCTTCACTCACGCGGCATCGCTGCATCAGAGTTTCCTCCATTGTGCAAGATTCCCC